>CAZNDR010000172.1:0-8528 GCA_964571835.1 uncultured Cytophagia bacterium
ACTGCTGAAACCGCTTCAGCGGTTTTTATTCATTCACCCTGTGATCGGTTACAAATTTAATGATTCATTCTCTGCAATAACATATCGATAAGTAAAACTAAAATCTTACAGGCACTTTCATGTTGATCCACCTGACCATAAGTGAAACGGCAATTAGCTGAGATATAAATTCCATTGCCAATAAAGAACACATGAGGCAGTGGTGGTTGGCTTAAATCTTGAATATTAGCGACTACAACAATGGGAGCAGCCAGGCCGCTGGAAAAACGATCCAACAGCGGTCGAATTACGTCAAAGGAAAGCTGGTTATCCCAATCGAAAATGAAAACGTAACCCATCATTTTGGCGGAAAGGAAATCCCAGGAAAGTTGCTGGTCGTCTTGATTCAGGCTGATGCCATAAAGATGAAGCCCCAACTCATCATTAGCTTCAAAACGTCCAAAGGAAAAAATCCCATTGGTGACATCAATTTTTTTACAAATGGATTTGATGAAATTTTCACTGTGTTGATGTTTATGGGCAATAATAGCAATTTCGCCAATTTTCATTTAGCCGCCTTGGTACACGGAAAGGTGTTCGATTTCATTATTGATAAAATTGTGTTTTAGATTTTTATTAATAAGCATTACAAATTATTGGGATTGGCTTCAAACGAAAGTAACCGATCACAGGGTGAATGAATAAAAACCGCTGAAGCGGTTTCAGCAGTTATTTTGAGATGATTATTACCCCACAATGAATTGTGGTGTTAGTTCAATTTCCCTTTGAATTAACACCATGATTCATCATGGTGTTTACTGCATTAATGAAACATGTCCAAAGCCGTTTCAACGGCTTCTAGATACATCCTGTGATTGGTTACGACAACAGAATATTCGAACAACGGCGCAAAACAGTAAAGTCAGTTAAAAAACATCGGTTGAAATATCCACCTGTTGCAGTAGCCTTTTATTCTTTTATCATCCCCCGGTGTTGTTAACTCAAGCGCTATCACCTGTGAATGTTTTATCCTCCCAGCCTTCAGCCACTTTTTGCCTAATATTTTTTGTCTCAATAAATCAGTGCAATCAACAACGCCTCTCGATTTTCATTCCAAATCTGATCGAGTGATTTTCTTGGTAATTCAAGCGTGATGGTTGGGATCTCTTTTTCACGACCGGCATAATTGCCCAGCGAGCCGGGAGTTGGGTAGCCGATATCGTTTTTAACCGGGTAGCCGGTTAGCAATGCCATATTAAGCGCCAATTCCTGTGCCGGGCCATCGTAATTCACTAGGCGCAGCGGTGAATGGATGGAAATAATTCTGTCCGGTTTAAATTTATCGATCAACGCCATAACCGCTTTCGTTTCTGGTTCGGAAGCCGGGTATAGACCTGGAAAATGTTTTCGCCCCCTCAATTTTTTTTGCCAATTTCTCGTGGGAAAATTCCGATTGAGGTCGACTCCTTTAGCATTCGTTCGCACGCCATGGCACAAGCCATCAGGATTGACGACAGGCACAATGATCACTTTGCTATCCAATTGATTGGCAAACTCATAATAAAGATATTCAGCAAACCTTATCGTCAGATCAGCGCTTTCTGGCTCGCTGCCATGAAAGGCACCAAAGATCATCGTAGTGTGCTCGCCTTCGCCCATTTTCAGCAACCGGAGATTTCTGTTTTCCACTGATTTGGCGAAAATTTTCCAGGGAAGTTTGCCATCCTCTACTTGCTGATAAAGCGAGCGTCCTAATGAACGGAGTCGGCTTTTAGAGGCACAAGAATAAAACAGCAGTACCAAAAAAACCAGTAAGAAGATAATTACCAGTTTTAATAAAAAAAAGATCACTGACTTGTTTTCCATATTGGATAAGAATATGAGACTTTTTATTTTCAATATCTTTTTTCATAAAATCGAAGCGAATGATAATTTTGAGGAGAGGATTAGTAGCAAATGGATCCTCTATTCAGAAAAAATTCATTGGATCATTAAATCATTTCAAGATGATAAAATTGACAGCAGCTCGATTCGTTTCTCGCTATTCTCAAATTTTAAATTGGCTTAATATAGTTGACTAAGGCTAAAATGTCAAGCAGAAAATTGTATCATGAAGATCCTGGCTAATTTACGAATCTCGTTTCGATCAATTGAGCATTAATTGAACAAGCAACCGGCCTGAAAAACACCCTGATTTTTTACCAAAAATTGATTAAAAGGAAAGCTAAAATTTTCAGCCTGCACCAGATAATTTTCATCGATGAATATCTTGAGCATTGCCGCCTCTAATCATGACAATGTGGCTTGCTTTAATTTTTTAAAGAGCACCTTTCCAATACTGTTTGGCTTTGGTCTCTGGCAGAGACAATTTTATTTATTGTGATAGCGCTGCCTTTTTGGATAGAGCTATTTTTTCAGACATCTCTCTTTATCGCTCAAATTTTAGATTGGATCAATATCTGGTTGATATTTGGTCTGATTTTTTATCGCATTTTTACGTCGATGGCCGTGCCATTAACATTATTCACAAGGATCCTCTCGACCGAGAAATAGCAAAGCATGGGATAAGTTATTGGATAATCAAATCTCAAGAGAAGGTCAATTAGGAAGTATTTGAGCCAATTTTTGTTAAAATCGTCTGAGGGCACAGCAAATCGTGAGTCGAATAGGCTTTGCCTTTTCAAACCAATGAGGCACAGCCTCGGCTTGACTTAGAGTGATATTCACTTTGTGATAAACTTAGTTTTTTTTTTAATTAATATTTTTATTAGCCGCAACAAATATTTATGAGCAGCGTAACACACTTAAAATTTTCAGCTATTTCCAATTATTTTTTTTGTTGAGGAGGTCAGTTTTATGAAATTAAAAAAAGGACGAATAATCTGGATTGCTCTTGCCGTTATGGTTATCGTTGTCGTCGCTTTTATTTTTCTTAAAAATTCGGGCAGTAATAATAACAATAAAGTCGCCACCGTAAAAGTTGAAAAACGAAATATTATTGAAAAAGCCTTAGCCATTGGCACGATTGATCCGGAAACTGAGATTCAAGTCAAATCAAAAATTTCTGGGGTGGTTAGAAACCTTTTCATCGATGCAGGGAGCCTGGTTAAAGCGGGTGATCCGCTGCTGGAAATCCGACCCGATCCGACGCCATTGGAATTAGCCGAGGCAAAAAGAAATGTTGAGATGTGCAGTATTTCATTAGAGAATGCAAAAAATGAATTTGATCGTCTCAGCCAGTTAAAAGAAAAGGGTTTTACTTCCGACAAAGAGTTCGAAGCTGGCAAAAAACAATATGAGCAGGCCCAGGTGCAGCTGGAAATGGCAAATGAAAAACTGGCGCTTTTAGAAAAAGGCAAGATCACTATTGCTGGCACCGATATCGAAACCATCATCAAAGCGCCTGTTTCTGGTTATATTTTAGAGCGAATGATCGATGTTGGCGATCCGATTGTGCCGCTGACCTCTTATCAAGAAGGAACCGTATTATTCACTGTGGCTGATATGGGGAAATTGCTTTTCAAAGGTACGGTCGATGAAATAGATGTTGGCAAGTTGAAAGAAGGTATGACGGCAGAGATTCAGGTCGGCGCCTTGCCGGGCAAGCCTGTCAAAGGGGTAGTGAAAAAAATTTCACTCAAAGCGCGCAAAAATGATAACACCACAGTTTTTCCGGTGGAGATAAGCATTGCGCTGGAAGTCGGGCAGGTACTGCGAGCTGGCTATTCCGCCAATGCCAATATTATCATTCAGCAAAAAGATAGCGTGCTGGCGATCCCGGAACGGGTGGTCACTTTCAGGAACGATTCGGCTTTTGTCCACATTCTTGATGGTGAAAGCAAAAAGGAAATTTATATCCAAACCGGACTCAGCGATGCCATTTACATCGAGGTCAAATCCGGTTTAAATGAGAATCAGGTAGTTTTGGAAAAGGCAATTAAGCAGATTACTTAGTACCTCATTTCATGAATTCTTGTGGGATGCAATTGTCAAAATGGAGAGAGGTCAAGCACCATTAACACTGCTGAAGCAGTTCTTAATTTGTCGTTTTATTTATTTTTCACCCCGCTGAAGCAGTGTGCTGTTTTACGCTCAGTTTAATATTTGTAAGAGCACCCTGCTTCAGCGGGATGACAGCAATTTACCGCAGGCAAAAATAACTGCTGCAGCGGTCTCCAAGCTTCGCCTTATTTCAAACAACCCCAACATCAAATGATGAAATGGTGTAATTAGTTATCAATGACTAATTGGTCTAAAATACCTATATTGACCAAAATGATCAATAAGATTAAAATGAGCTATGACTTCGTTTCCTGGCTGACCGCCCAATTTAGGTGGCTGAGCAAAAAAGCGAATTTGCTTTGCCTGCTTTGTACAAAAAAGTGAGACATTAAATGAGTCGCATTCTCGATACTTTGAGAGAAATCTATTTTTATCTGCGCCAATACAAATCACGGACTTTTATGACCATGTTCGGATTAATCTGGGGCACGATAACGGTAATAGTCCTTTTAGCTTTTGGTGTCGGTGTTGAACGTTCCATGAGCAAGAATATGCACGGCATGGGGGAAGGCATCGCCATTCTCTGGCCCGGGCGTACCAGCATTCCTTTCAAAGGTTATGGTAGAGATCGCGCCATCCGTTTTCTGGCTGAAGAGGCAGCGTTGATCAAAAAGGAAATCAAGGCAGTGGAATATTGTAGTCCCGAATATGGCCGCTGGGATGTTCCGGTTCGAGTTGGCGATAAAATAAATAAGACTAATGTTGCTGGTGTCGTTCCCGAATATGGTCCGATGCGAAATGTGCTTCCCCAAGATGGTGGCAGATGGCTTGACGATCTTGACCTCAAAGAACGCAAGCGAGTGGCGTTCATCGGTGACAAATTAAAGAACTTGCTCTTTGGCGAAGAGACTAACGCCATTGGAGAATACATTTTTATCGGTGATTCACCTTTTATTGTTATCGGCATCTTGAAGAAAAAAGTGCAACCATCCTGTTATACCACCAGAGATCAGGATCGGGTTGTTATTCCGGCGACCACCTTCGAATCATATTTTGGTCAGCAATATATCAATAATATTGTTTACAAACCCAGAGACGCGCGCCAGGCACAATTCGTCCAGGATCGACTTTATGAGGTATTAGGGAAAAAATATATTTTCGATTCCAAAGATAAGGAAACGCTGGCTATTTGGGATACGACCGAGTCAGACAAATTTCTATTTTATTTCGCTCTGGGCATGAAAATTTTTTTAGGATTGATTGGCGTCATTACACTGACCGTCGGCGGCATCGGGCTGGCAAATATCATGTACGTCGTTGTACAGGAACGAACAAGGGAGATCGGCATCCGCCGTGCTGTGGGCGCTAAATCGCGCCACATTTTGGGACAGTTTTTTGTTGAAGCATTTATCATTATTGGTATAAGCGCCTTCATCGGCTTTATCGTGGCTATTATTTTAATAAAGCTTTTGTCTCTGCTGCCTTTTGAAGATTACGTCGGCACGCCGGCACTATCATTGCCAGTAGCTTTTGCCACAGTGACTATCCTGGGATTAATTGGATTTTTGGCCGGTTTTTTCCCTTCACGCCGAGCCGCCAAACTGATAGTGGTCGATTGTCTGCGATCCTGAAAGAAATTTTATTAATTCTGCTGTTATGATTTAATTAAATTCGAACTGATTGATAATTATTTTTTCAGTAGCACACAGGATTTGCCATGCAATTTTTTATGCTATTAAAAGAATTTATTGATGATATTCGAAAACAGAAAACGCGCGCTTTTCTTACCACCATTGCTATCACCTGGGGAACGCTGGCAATCGTCTTGCTGATGGCATTTGGAGCCGGTTTATCGTTTCGGATGCGCGAAGGGTTTTTAAACGCCGGTAATTACATCATTCGCATTTATGGCGGACAAACGACTAAAAAATGGGAGGGATTGCCAATTGGTCGACGGATCAATTTGACCGAAGAAGATGCCAATATAATCCATCAAAGTATTCCCATGATCGAAGCGGTCAATGCTGGCATTGGCAGATACGTCCGCCTGAGAAATGGTCTTATCACTTCCTCGACTTATTGTGAGGGGGTATATCCGGATTTTGAATATTTGCGCCGCACTTTTCACGCTGCGGGAGGCAGATTTCTCAATGAACGGGACATCGTCGAAAAAAAGCGGGTGATGTTTTTAGGCTCAGTCATCGCCAAAGAAGTTTTTGGGACTGAGTCGCCAATTGGCGAAACGGTGTACATGGATGGTTTACCATTCACCATTGTTGGCATCATGCCGAAAAAATTGCAAACTTCAATGAATTACGGTCCTGACGACCGGCGAGCCATTGTCCCTTTTACTACTTTCAAAAGTATTTATGGCGATCGTTATCTTGATGAGCTTATCGTCAAGCCAGCTCGCAACAGAGATAGCGAAAAGGTCATTTCAGAAATCAAACGAATCATGAGCAAGAAATATAAGTTCGACCCAACCGATGAACGAGCCTTGCCAATGTGGGATTTCATCGAACAGGAAAAAATTGGCTCCCGCGTGTTTTTAGGGATAAACATTTTCCTTGGCGTGATCGGCGGGATGACGTTAATTATAGCCGGTGTGGGCGTGGCAAATATTATGTACGTAGTAGTGAAAGAACGAACGCATGAAATTGGCATTAAGCGAGCTATCGGAGCTAAAAGGCGGCATATTACCTTTCAGTTTATTTTTGAATCTTTGCTCATTTCTTTATCCGGAGGTGGCCTTGGTCTTTTAGTTTCCCTCGGCGTCATTAAACTTGTTTGGTCAATCCCAGCAAAAGAAGGAGCTTTTGAATTTCTTGGTCGACCCATCATGTCCGGCCTGGTCGTGGCGTTAGCTATTGGCTTGTTAACTACTATTGGTCTTTTGGCAGGATTTTTCCCGGCTCGCAAAGCCGCTAACGTAGATCCGGTCGAGGCGCTGCGTTATGAATAATCTTATTTAAGAATAAAATTGAGAAGCAAGGAATACTGCTAGCATTGGAATTTTTTGCTTGCTACTGCAAAAAATAATTGGCAAAAAAAAATTGAATTTAAACCAAGTCAATCAAAAAATCAGCTCCTTTTATTTGCCATAGCCAAAATTATTTTTTCATTAATTATTCTGTCACTAAATTGTTCAGTCAGTGATTTTTTTTATGAGATTTTTTATCACCATTGGCGAATTTATTCGTGACCTTCGCCAGCAGAAATTAAGGACCTTTCTCACCATTTTTGGCATCATCTGGGGGACAGTTGCCATTATCGTCCTATTGGCGTTTGGCAACGGTTTTCAAAAGCAAACGATGAAAACCATGCGCGGTATTGGTGAAGATATTATCCTACTATTTCCTGGGCAAACCGCTAAAGCCTTTCAGGGCATGGGCACAGAACGCTGGATTCGCTTCAGAGAAGAAGATGCTTTTTTGCTCAAAGACGAAATATCGCTCATTAAAGACGTCAGCCCTGAATATTCAACCTGGAGCACGCCATTGCGAGTGGAAACCAGATCGCGCACGCCAAACATTACCGGTGTCATTCCGGTTTACGCTGACATGAGAAATATCATCCCCCGTGTCGGCAGCCGTTTTATCGACGAGCTCGATGTGAAACGAAAACGCCGGGTTGTTTTTCTTGGTGATGATTTAGCCGCTTACCTTTTTCAAAAGGAAAATCCGGTCGGCAAATACGTTTACGTCGGCGCAACGCCGTTTTTGGTGATTGGCGTCATGGAGCACAAAGAGCAAGATTCATCTTACAATTCGCGAGATAAAGATCGCGCCTTTATTCCCACCTCAACTTTTACTGCCCTTTTTGGACATCGCTACGTCAATAATATTGTTATTACCTCATTGCGCCCGACGGTTTCCCCTCTGGTGAAAAACAAAATTTATGAAATCCTGGGGAAAAAATACCGTTTTGATCCGACTGACGAAGAGGCATTGAGCATCTGGGACACGCACGAGTTTCAATCTATGGTACACGCTATTTTTCTTGGCATAAATTCTTTTATGGCCATTATTGGCACTTTCACGTTGACAGTTGGTGGCATTGGCGTTGCCAATATCATGTACGTAGTGGTTCAGGAGCGAACCAAAGAGATTGGCATTAAAAGATCTGTCGGCGCGAAAAAACGAAATATTTTGGGTCAGTTTTTTTTAGAGACATTTTTCATTATTTCCATCGGCGCCTTGATTGGCATAGGAATTTCCTTTCTGCTCATCTGGCTTGTTTCCTTGATGCCTATTGATGAGTTCGTCGGCACGCCCACTATTTCGTGGTGGGTCGGCTTTACTGCCATTAGCATCTTGGCTGCCATCGGTTTTATCGCCGGTTTTTTCCCGGCGCGCAAAGCAGCAAATTTAAATGTCATCGATTGTCTCAGATGGTAAATTGGAGCACTGAGTAAATTGCAGGATAAGAAAAAAATAGCCGATCACATGGTAGCCAATGCGCCCTAAAAATCACGCAAAGACGCCGAGACCCAAAGAATGCACTAAGAAATTTTTTTTATAAATTAGGGTAAAATAATGCCTCTGGCG
>CAZNDR010000173.1:0-2838 GCA_964571835.1 uncultured Cytophagia bacterium
TTGGGAAAAAAGTCCAACGCGTGTTTGACAATCAAAATATAACGATCTTTTGCCTCTGCGCCGGATATTTTTCGTCTGTATTCTTCCGCCATATTACCTCCAAAATAATCATTCTATTCGCAATAAAAAATTAGTTGCCTTTGCTGCAAATATAGCTAACTTAAGCTGCAAAAGCAAGCAAATAATCTGCAGCAATTGAGCAAAATAATAGGTGATCAAGTTTTTTATCTTCACAAAATTTAGTAAATAGTCAGCTTCAAGGTAGCTGAATGCACAAAGAATTTCAGTGGTTGACTAGTTAGAAATTACATTAAAAGGCATCAATTTAAATCAGCACTTCAATCGCGCCGGGCATCATTTTAACGTGAATAGGTGTACTGCCAACTAATTCACCATCAATGTTCAAGGTATGATGCTCCAGCGGCACAATGGAAAATTCCTTTGCCTGATGATATTCCACTACCGGATCGCCGACATGGCCACCTTTGAAAATTTTGGTGAACAACAAAAGCAATTTCAATCGGCTGGCTTTGCGCACGATGAGCAAGTCAATTAGCCCATCATCCACTTCAGCCAGAGGGGCGATTTTCATGGCATTGCCAGCATGAATGGTGTTGCAGCCCATGATGAAGCCATAATCTCCGGCGATGTTCTGATTATCAATGCTGATTTTTGCCAGCCGTCTTCGGTTTTTGATGACTTCAATTAAAGAGGCGACATTATAGCGTTGCCCCTTCAGCCATCGGAATTTTTCTGCTAAAATATTGACATCAGTCGGCAAGCCCCAACCGACGATATTAAATCCGTAGATTATTTCGCCATTGGCATCGACCAGCGCAATATCAATTTTCTTTTTCTTGCCGCTCAGAATTCTCTTGGCAGCGAGCACAGGGTCAAGGCAATTCATATCGTGCATAAATGAATTGCCCGTGCCGCCGGTAACAAGTCCGAGGGGAATTTTCTTTTTATCAGCCCGGGACAGCATGCCGTTGATCAGCTCGTGCATCGTGCCATCGCCGCCGATGGCGCAGAGCCCATCATATCCGTCAAAGTTAAGCGTATTGGCCAAGATACGTGCGTGCCCAGCATAACGTGTCTCTTTGATATCAATTTCTGCACCAGCATTTTTAAAAATTGGTTTTACTTTTTCCAGAATAGCTAAACCTCTTTTTCCGCCTCCGTGCGGATTAACGATGAGATAGTAAATGCTCATTAGCGTCTTATCCTTTGTCGTTTGTTCGAACTGCATTTGATAACTCAACTATTTGAGTTAGGCTTGCTTTATCAATCAAAGCTTCAATGTCGTGCTGCTTTGCCTCAAAAGTTAATGAGCTTCCAGCCAATTGCTGCCGCAGCCTATATCTACTTTAATGGGAACATCAAGTTTAATCGCATTTTCCATTTCTGAGCAGATCAAGTTCTGAGCCATCTCTAACTCATTTTTTGGTCCTTCAAAAACCAGTTCATCGTGAACTTGCATGATCATTTTGGTATTCAATTTTTTTTCTTTTAGTTTTCGAGAAATGTTGATCATGGCAACTTTGATCATATCGGCGGCAGAGCCTTGAATTGGAGTATTGATGGCGTTGCGTTCAGCAAATTCACGCCTCTGTCGGTTGTCACTATGAATATCCGGCAGATAGCGCCGTCGGTTCAACAGTGTTATCGCATAGCCAGTCTCTCTGGCCTTTTTAATCGACTCTTGCATGAATTCTTGAATTTTAGGGTAATAGGAAAAATAATTGCAAATGAACATCTCTGCCTCTTTTTGTTCAATTTCTAAACGGCTGGATAAGCCAAATGCTCCCATGCCGTACATGATGCCAAAATTCACTTCTTTGGCGCGACGGCGCATCTCGTCGGTAACTTCCTCGGGAGCAACTTTAAAGACGCGAGCTGCCGTGCTGCGATGTATATCCTCGCCCTCCTCAAACGCTTTGATTAGCGCCTTATCTTTGGACAGATGCGCCATGATGCGCAATTCAATTTGCGAGTAATCCGCATCGATTAAAATATGATTGCTGTCAACCGGAATAAATGCTTTTCGGATTTCTCTGCCGATTTCAGTACGGATGGGAATGTTCTGCAAATTGGGATCACTGGAAGAAAGCCTGCCTGTGGCTGCTACAGTTTGGTTATACGAGGTGTGGACCCGGCCCGTTTTGGTGTTAATCAATTTTGGTAAGGCATCGACATAGGTGGATTTTAATTTGGACAGTTGCCGAAATTCCAATAACTCAAACGGCAAATCATGCTTTTTTGCCAACATTTCGAGTACGCTGACATCGGTCGAAGGACCAGTTTTCGTTTTTTTTAGAATAGGAAGTTTAAGCTTCTGGAACAAAATATCAGAAAGCTGTTTTGGCGAGTTGATGTTAAATTCTTGTCCGGCAAGTGCGTAGATTTTTTTGATATTCACAGCTAAACGTTGATCCAGCTCTTTAGACATCTCTTTCAAAAAAGGCACATTGAGCGATACCCCAGTTTGTTCCATTTCCATGAGCACGGAAAGCAGAGGCAATTCTACCTCGTCAAAAAGCTTTTTCAAATTTTTGTCAATTAATTCACTTTCCAGTTTAGTGCGCAAACGCTGAGTGTAATCTGCATCTTCGCAGGCATAAAAACTAATTTTTTCAATTGGCACGTCTGCCATATTGATTTGGTTTTTGCCTTTACCAATCAAGTCGCTGGTGGGCATTTTTTGATAATTAAAATATTGCAGCGAAAGTGCGTCAAGATTGTGTTGCCGCAACGAAGGATTAATCAAATAGCTGGCAACCATAGTATCAAAATCCACGCCCTCAACGACGATACCAGCAGAAGCTAAAACCATTAAAT
>CAZNDR010000173.1:2848-8511 GCA_964571835.1 uncultured Cytophagia bacterium
ATTTAATATTTTGCCCGCATTTTTTAATTTTTTTGTCCGTCAAAATCGGTTTCAGCGCCGCCAATACTTTTTTGGTGGGCAAGCCACGGAAATCTTTTTTGCTGAACAAATCGCTGGCGGCGACTTTTCCATTGTCAACTGGTACGTAAAAGGCTTCCGCTGCTTTCCATGAAAAAGAAAGCCCGACAATTTCTGCTTTTAACGGATCGATATCAGTTGTCTCCAAATCCAAAGTGAACGGGTGATTTTTTTGCAGCGCTGCCACCAATTTTTTGAGTTGATTTTCATCGACGATGGTTTGATAATTTACCTTTTGGGTTTCTTTTGATTCGGCAAAACGGTCCAGCAATGAGTTGAATTCCAACTCCTTCATCAATCCAAAGGCGCGTTTTTTATCAGGCGATTTGGTAGTCAGGTTTTCGATGTCGATGGGCACTGTAACGTCCGTATGAATGGTTACCAAATGACGCGATAAAAAGGCGAGTTCCTGCCCGTTTTGCAATTTTTCTTTTATGCTCGCTGGCTGGACTTTAGCTAAATTTTGATAAATGGAATCCATTGATTTAAATTCATTCAGCAGCTTTTGAGCACCTACTGGACCAATGCCGCGAACTCCGGGCACATTGTCAGAAGAATCGCCCATCAGTCCCAAATAATCAATTATTTGCTCCGGTAATAGACCAACTTTTTGTTGCACTGCTGCCGCGTCCATTATTTCTGGGGTTTCATTGAATCGTTTTGGATTATAAATTTTTATCAATGGAGAAACAAGCTGCATAAAATCTTTATCGCCAGTAACAAGATAAGTTTCGATATTTTTGGTTTCAGCTCTTTTAGCTAAAGCGCCCATGACATCATCAGCCTCGAAGCCTGGTACTTCGATAAGGGGAATATTCAAAACGGTTACGACTTCTTTAATTCTGGGCATTTGATCGCTCAGCTCTTGGGGCATTTTTTGCCGCGTGGCTTTATATTCCGGAAAAAGTTTATGCCTGAAGGTCGGCTCAGGCGTATCAAACACAGCAGCAAAATAGTCTGGCTTTTGTTCATCCAGGATTTTTAGTACTGATTTGAGAAAGCCAAAAACCGCGCTCACGTTTTCGCCTTTGGAGGTAATTAGCGGGTTTCTTTGCAAGGCAAAAAAAGCGCGATAAGCCAGCGCCATCGAGTCAATCAAATAAAGAGTTCTTATTTTTATCTCATTCATTTTGAAAATTCCTTTTTATAAATTGTGCCTTTTAAAGTTGAAGCAAACGAAAAAACTTCCAAAGCAATGTAATATAATTTTATTATAATGTCAACGATGAATTTTGACTGGTGGTTTTTGATTCAAAATAACAAAATTATTTGATCCTCTATATTTTTGTTTGACTATTAGAAAAAATTTTCTTATAATTCGACCTCGTGTGGTACGAGGTAGATATTTTACTTAATATTTTCCAATTGCTTTAAGCCTGAAGAAGACTAAATAAAAAAATAAAAGTGAGTGCTCAAAACTCCTGGTTGAAATTTATAAGCAGTAGCATCAAAACCTGGGCAATCCTGCCATATTTTATGGCGCTACTTTAAATTGAAAGCAACTGGGTAAGAATCATAACTAAAGAGGAGAAGAAAAATGGTTCAACAACCGCAGTCACAGCAAATAAATATCGAGCTGGGAGAGAAAGAAGCAGAAGGAATTTATTCCAATCTCGCTTTAATAACCCATTCGCCCGCTGAATTCGTTGTCGATTTTACGCGAGTATTGCCCGGCGTTCCTAAAACGAAAGTTTATGCACGTGTCATTATGACGCCACAGCATGCCAAATCTTTGCTACGGGCATTGGATGAAAATATAAAAAAATATGAATCGCAATTTGGCGAAATTCAGATTTTAGGCGATGCTAAATCTAAACCTTTCGGTTTTCAGCAGCCGGCGACCCCCAATATAATCACTAAATAAAGTATGAAGATTAGACGATTAAAAGACTTATTTTTAAAATTAATTATATTGTCAATTATGTTATACATCATTTCTGATGAATCATGCGCTCAAACGAAGAAAGCAGGAAAAAATGTGGGCGTGGGATTTGAGATTGGTCAATGGCTGCCTTCCAGTTTGTACAGTAATCCTGATTTGGCGCTAAAAGAAGTGCCTAAAAAGCCGTACGCAGGATTAATCTTACTCAAAGCCTTGAAGCATGATTTTTTCTTTCGCAGCAGTCTGGGCTATTGGAAATATGATGAAGAGCTGAACATGTCGGCAGAGAAATGTGTTCGAATTATTCCGGTTTTGTTCGACCTAAAATATCTGCTGCTAACCGAAGTGCTTGTCCAGCCTTATGTCAGCTATGGCGCTGGCATGTTTTTCGGTTCAGAAAGCAAATCGAAAAAGGAAATTTATAATTTCCAAACAGCGTCAGAAATGGGCATTGGCATATCACTGGGAACCGGCTTCGATTTTCAACTGTCAGAAAATTTAACCATTGAACTTGAATTCAGATATCTTTATGTAAAATTTAATCACTATTTGGTCTTTACAGAAAGCTATAGCGGACCGAAAGTGAATATGGCGGTTCTGCTACTTCTTTAGCACGTATTAATTTTATTTTGGAAAAGCTATGAAACGAATTGCAGTTTTAACAAGCGGCGGAGATTCGCCGGGCATGAATGCTTTTGTTCGTGCCGTGATCAGAAGCGCTATTGCTAAAAATATGGAAGCCTATGGTGTCTTGCGCGGCTTTCAAGGATTGATTGATAATGACATTAAGCCGATGGATGCAAGATCGGTGAGTAATATTATCCAGCGAGGCGGCACGGTGTTGCATACCGCCCGTTGTTTAGAATTCAAAACCAAGGCAGGCTTAAGGCAAGCTATTCGGAATTTAAATTCAAATTATATCGATGGACTAATCGTCCTGGGCGGAGATGGCTCGCTGACCGGAGCGCTCACGTTGCATGAAGCTGGTTTTAAGGTAGTGGGTGCGCCGGGCACAATCGATAATGATCTCGAAGGAACTGATATGGCCATTGGCGTGGATACAGCCTTAAATACGGTATTGAATGCCATTGACAGGATTAAGGAAACTGCCTCATCGCATCAGCGAACGTTTCTGGTGGAAGTGATGGGCAGACATTGCGGCTACATCGCTTTGATTTCAGGGATCATTGGCGGCGCTGAAATGATCTGCATCCCTGAAAAACCGTTTAAGGTGGACGATGTCATCAAGGTCGTCGAAAAAGCTTATATTCGAGGAAAATCCCATTGCATTATTGTTGTCGCTGAAGGCGCCAAGTACACCAGCCAGCAAATAAAAAAGGCTTTGGACGAACGCATCGAAGAAACCGGATTTGAAACCAGGTTAACCATTCTCGGTCACATTCAGCGCGGCGGTTCGCCGACAGCTTTCGACCGTCTGTTGGCGACACGATTGGGCGTTGCGGCAGTGGAAAACCTTATCGCCGGCGACAGCGGCAAAATGGTGGGCCTAAAAGGAAATCAAATTGCAACCACTTCGTTAGCAGAAATAATCGCCCATAAAAAGCACCTGGATATGGAGCTCTATGAATTATCGAAAGTCCTGGAATCATAAAATGATCAAGCAGGAGCGAGTATGATTAAAAAAAATTTTTATCATGTCATTTTGCTTTTCATAATTTTTGTAATTTCAAGCTGTGGTCTGATGAGGCCAAAATGGCAAAGCCTTATTCTCACAAAGGCAGAAATGGAAGCAGCGAGCGCTGTTGACCTAAATCCAGATTTTTTAAAAAAATTGATGGCAAAGCCGTTGTACCAATTTACTCCCCAAGAACTGGATTGTTACCTTGGTTATGTTCAAGCCATCGAACCAGATTTAAGAAAAAGAGTTCAGCATTATGCCCGCAAGTGTTTAGGACAACCTTATCGCATTTACCTGCTGGGAGAATTTCCCCATGAAATCTATGATCCCGATCCTTTGTTCTCGTTGCAAGAGAGCGATTGTGTGGTTTTTAGCGAACACATTTATGCCATGGCTTTAGCTTATGACTGGAAGAGCTTTTTTGCCATTCTGCAAAGGATACGATATAAAAATGGAGAAATCGGGCTGGCGACCAGAAATCATTACACCGAATTTGATTGGGACGTCAATAATTCGTGGCTGGTTGATGATATAACCGACGAGCTGGGAAACCAGCAGCAGGTCAATGAGACAACAATAGTGGACCGGGCAAAATTTTTATCCCGCTGGGAATTGGGACAGACGATCCCCAAAGATACTGTTCAGTGGAATTATCTCCCTTACCAATTGCTACCACAAGTCATCAATCAACTTCAACCAGGGGATTTTGTCAATATTGTCCGGGGCTATGACGGCAATAAATGGGTTGGGCATGTCGGATTAATTACCAGAGACGAAAACGGTGAGATAAATTTTTTGCATTCGACCTATCCAAAAGTGAAAGAGCAACGGCTAATGGAATTATATGAAACGGCTGAAAAATATAATCAAGAGCAGAAGCGGTATAATGAAAAAATAGCTTTGGAAAATGAAAAAATTATCGCCTATAATAATGCGCTCAAGGCTAAGCACAGCACCGGCCATCATCCCAACGAAAAAAGATTAAAGCGAACACGACCTTATTTTTTTGGATTCAAATTTCTACGTCTGAGAGAAGATCCACTTTGGGAATTGATGAAAATTGACGGCAATCAGGCTCCTAAAGTACGTCTTAGCCCAGTGTTTGAATAGTTGCTGAATGCTGGTTTCTGGATATTGCATTTCAGATATTATTAGCGTCAAATATCAAGAGTATAGCCCTCTACATCAAGTCCAGCGATAGGTATCCAGTATCCAGATTCAGCAACAAAAATCCTAAAATAACTCCTGCTTTGCTTTTTTGTTTTCGATCTATTCGCTTAATCAAAAGGCCAATAGTTGCCGAGGTGTAATAGCTGAAAATAGGAATAGGACTAGGCTTTGTCAAAAATAATTATCGCCATCCATGGTTTGGGAAATAAGCCGCCTCATAGCCTGTTAGAAAAATGGTGGAAAAAGGCTATCAGAGAAGGATTGGGAGCGTATGGTTATCGAAAATATTTTTTCAAATTTAAGATGGTGTACTGGGCGCGCTTGCTACATCCAATTCCATTGAATCCCAAAATTAGTGATAAGCATAATCCGCTATTTCTCGATGATCCTTATGTCCGATCAAAAAATTATGAGAAGCAGGAACCGAGCCGATTGAGACAAAAGGTGCTAGACTATCTGGAAAAGCAGTTGGACTCTCTTTTTTTAAACGATGATTTATCCATTAATTTTTCCAATGCCACTGATAAGATTATCAGACATTTTTTTAGTGATCTGGCTCTCTATTATTCCAACCAAAAAATCAGGTCAGGGCAAAAAGAAGTTTTAGTCAAAGAGGCAATTAGAGGTGAATTGCTGAGAATGTTGAAAAAGTATCAACAGCGACAGATTTTATTAATCGCTCATTCGATGGGCTCTATTATCGCTTATGATGTTTTATCACAGGCGCCCCCTGAGATAAAAATTGATACCCTGGTCACCATCGGTTCGCCGTTGGGATTGCCAATTATTGTCAACAAGATAAAAACTGAACAGCAGTTGAAAATCAGTAAACTGCAAAAATTGTGCACACCGGAAAAGGTGGCAAGGCATTGGTACAATTTATCTGATCTGAGG
>CAZNDR010000174.1:0-8477 GCA_964571835.1 uncultured Cytophagia bacterium
CTTTGAGTCTCAGCGGCAATTAACTACCTAAATATTATGCTCGTTTCGTCTCATTGCTTTCTTTATTGATTTCGCTTGCCAATCGCATTAATCTGTTTGCCAATTGTTCGGCTTCTGGGAAAGAAATAGCACGCTGGTGCCAACTATCCCACAATCCCTGCAATTCTTTGATAATCTTTACATCGGTCAAATAGCTAAATTCCCTGAGAAAATCCCGCGTCGCTTTAGGCTTATTGTTCACATAAATCCCTCTGGCTTCAAGCGCCAACTTTACTAGTTTCATGCTGTGCCAGATGGTAGCAAAGGCAAGGAAATCTCCGGGCTTGATGTTTTCCAGACCAATGGTCGTTTTTCTGATATTTTCAAGGTAAGTTTGCTCGCCATTCTGGAATTGCGCCTGGAAATCTTCAAGCTCACCGTAAAAAGCAGGCCAGGCTTGTTTTGCTTCATGAACCAATAATCGCGTTAGACCATTTTTATCCGGGTAAAGCTCTTCGGAAATTTTCCCTTGCTGAAACGCCTTTTCAATCAACAGCAGCAGCTCGTCAAGGTGCACTAGCTCAAGTGGCTCGGTAGCAAACTTATCTATTGCCGCTTTGATTTCGCTCATCGGTATTGAATGATTAACCAGGCAATAAATAAAAAGCGGACGATTGGGGCAGGCGTCAACAAAATCTCTAATCGTCTGATAGACATCATTCCCTTTATGAATACCCTCGCCGCAGAAAACATAAGGTTTGCCACCCTGGAGATAATGCTTTTCAAAGGCAGACTCGCCCATGCCTCTGAGATAACCAACACAACCGGGAAGGTATTTCTTCAGCTGTTGGTGATATCCCTTCACCTCAGCCTCTTGCCACCACTCACGGTCGTTCCAGTTGGTGATGTGCACTACATTCAAGCCACATTTTTCCATATAATATTTAGTCAATTGGAAAAATTTGCGCGGCTGGGGATGAAGATGAGGATAAGTATAAGTTGCACCCGATGGCCCAGCGACAAAAAAATCATTTTCTTTAAGATGCTCAAAATAATAGTGCACCATACCAGGCATCAAAGCGTAAGCCAACGGCAGAAATCCCCAATTATATTTGCAGCGGCCGTGAGCTGGATTTGTCCAATCAGTATTGATGAGATTGAGCACAAACCAGGTAGCATCACCATCAGTGGTTTGAAAAGCGAGGTACACTTTATCTTCAACTTTCAAATCCTTTTTCTTAATCGTCCGCTGCTTAAAAATTTTTCCTGGCTCGAGTCGCAAACTGGAATGAACGGTTAAATTGGGCGTGTGTAGCGTGCACAAGCCCAAATGGCCGAATTTAGATTGTAGCGCAATTGCCTCGTGCTCATGATCTCGTACACAATGCCAGCCGATAACAATCGCGCCTGGCGGATAAGCCTGATAAACTCTGTTTAGTATCTGATAATCTGCTTTGTCTCTTTCTGAAGCAGACAGATCTAGCGCAAATATTTTATGCGCATAAACATAATCACGATTTGCAAAAGTGCTGGCTGGCCAGTGCGGATAGTGAATGCACAGTTGCGCCAATAGTCCTTGATTACTTTTGGGCTGCAGCTCGGTTAGTGCCCATTCATAAGCCTGCAAATAATTTTCCCAGCGACCGGATAAATCATCAATTTTTTTTAATTGAAATTTTTGGAATTTTTTCTCTAACTCTTTGGTAGTAGGCAGCCCATTTTTCAGAGAGCCTATCAGCATTGCCAGGTTCAATGAATGAACCATAGCCGTATCGTAGATTATGTAACCGTTTATTTCATCAGAAAATTTCTTGATCAATTCATTAGCGTCCGATAGTATGTCATATGGAATACCAAATTTTTGCTGATAATAATCCAGCCAGAATTGATCAGCTTTGGAATGAATAAAATAAATCCTCGGCTCCTGCCGATTTATTAATCCTTGAAAGCAGGTCAAAAAATTTTTTTCATGCCAATCCATTGCGCTGGGGAAAGTCAAAACGAATAACTTGTGCGGTGCTTTTCCTCCGGGAATAACATCAATTTTTTCCAGTGCCGGCTGGCAAAAAATGTTGTTGCTCAGGGCTAAGGCTCCGCTCGAGGTGACCATGGCCTTAAGAAATTTTCTGCGGTCCATTTTTTAGTCTCTTCTTTTTGCCCCTGATCGATGATGGCTTTTGAAATCGTTGCTATTAACTGAAAAAGTTGATTATCATCAAAACTCTCCGCCAATGGAAAATCTAAGCGGCGCTTCAAAATAGCTCAGCACATGGGAGTAGGCGATATCGATAGTGATTGGGTTGCCTGCGACCTGCATTTTTAAGCCGGCTCCCAGGGTGTAGTCTTCGAGGTCGTAATAAAATTTATAGCCGCCGCGCAGGGCAATGACGTCCATCAGCCACAGCTCACCACCGACATGATAGCGGTCGCGGTAATCAGTGGCAAAACAGCTTTCGGTGGAAATAGTTAACACCAGCGGATCCCCACGTCGGCCAAGAAAACTCATAGCAGTGTTGATGTTAAAGAGCAAAGGCATTTTGAACGACTCGTTGAGGTACTTCCGTTCAGGACCAAAATTTTTAAGCGACATGGCTAACACCAGATCCCGAAATCCGGTCTGGTAAAAAGTAGAAAAATCAATGGTAAATCCACTGGCTTTGTCTTGATCGATGGTTTCTTCAATATAGTGCAATTTAAAACCAAAGGAAAGTTTATTAGTAAATTGAATGGCATAAGCTACGCCAAAAGCGATATCACCCACATTGATTTTTCTTCCTGTGCCTTCAGGAGCAGCGATGGTTGTCTCTTCAAATTCCTGGGGTGCAAAATTGATGATGCTTAGACCAACCGCATTATTGCCCCATTTATAAGCACCGGCAAAAGACATCAGCCGGGAATCCACAATCCATCGGCCGTAGCTGAAGCCGTAGGCAAATTTATTTATTTGAGTTAATCCAGCCGGATTCCAGAACATGGCATAGACATCAGTGGCTAATGCAGTATAGGCATCGCCCAGAGCAGCCGCCCTGGCATTAGGCGCTAATTTCAAAAAGGTAAAACCCGATTTGCCCAAGCGTTGTAGATTTTGCTGAGGATAAGCTGATGGCACAGAGATTAAAAATATTATCAGAAAAAAGAACTTCATTATGGTTGTTTTTTTGTTCATAATAGTCACCAATTTTTTCATTTGATATGAATGTTGCTTTTTCAAAAACTCCAAACACTCAAATCCACATTCCAATTTTCAACAATCCGAACGAAAAATATATCTACTTGAAATTTGAAATAGGAATTCTTTGGATTTTGTTTTTGGGATTTTGGGATTTCTGTCAAATTAGTTTCACTTTTGCTCATCGCTCAATCAAAGAAAGCGACCAATTAATTATTTGACGATCGCTAATGTTCCTTTTTGGATTTGCCCTTTGCTTTCTGGCATGAGTGACTCCACTACCCAAAAATAGATGCCACTGACCACTTCGCCGGTGACCTGCAAGGCTTCATGCCGCCAGGACATTTCGGCTGAATTGGTGGAGCTGTGTTCTGCTTCATAGACTAAATCTCCAGAAACAGAAAAAATTCGGATTTTGCAATGGCGCGGCAAATTAATGAAACGAATTTTTAAAGGGTCTGCCGCATCGGGGTAGCGGTGTAGCAGGTCGGCATCATCCAGTCGAAATGGATTGGGAACAACGCGAACTTGTTTTTCAAAGGCGTCAAATTCCGCGGTTGCTTTTTGATAAGGCGTCACGGCGATCATATTTTTTTGTTCTGGCGACGCATAGCCGCCCTCCAGCGGCGGAATCGGCCCAAAATCCACGCCATTTCTATCGTACCAATGCTCATGCCCTGAATCCACAGCCCGAATATTGTAATAATAATTCAAACCAGAATACGATCCAGGATCATCAAAGGAATAACTGCCGGTTGCTGCATGATAACAGGCAGGATCTTTAATAGGAATTTCGATAGCTAATTCCCAGGGGCCGGTATGCCAATTATAAGAAGGCGGTTGAGAGCGGTAAATTCGGTAGGCCACAATGTCATAGCTTTCGTTCCCCGCATAATCTGGGTCTTGCGCTTCTTCCACATCGTCGTTCCATTTCACACGAATCTGCCCCAGATCATTAAAAGCTAATTCAAATTCGACATCTGGCGGCGGGTCAGGCAGATCGTAGCCATTTTCATAGGCGAACTGTGCTTTTTTATAATGGTCAAATAAAACATGCTCGCCCAGCGTCAATTTATCCTGAGCACCCTCAGAACGGGCGTAGCTAATTTCATCCATCCCTAAAGCCGTAGCAGCAGAACCGGCAACAAAAGCAACAACAATTTTTGCTTTATCTCCCGGCGCTAAGGTATAAGGACCATAGACATGAGCATGGGTCACTAGCGATTCCTCCTCTGGATCATCATCAATCCGGCCTTGGCTAATATCGGTTAGCATGGTGTACATTTGTTTTGCCGTATGCCGCTGACGAGACGGCTCTGTGATTTCTTCAGATTTCAGGCGCTTATTCTCCCACCATTTGATGGCATAAGGCTGCTCAGCTACACTTGGAGCTACATAACTTTCCTGGTCATTTACGAAAGGAGGCAGATAGTCAATTGGTCCCATTCCGATATAGGCATAGGCGAGCAACTGATCTTCAGTTTGTCCTTGCAATTCATTTTCGCCGCGCGCAGCAAATTGAGATTTATACGGCTCGCCTGTATCATCCCACGTGGTGCTGTACCAGTCGCCGTCGCGCTGATAGGATAATTTATATTGTTGATATTCGGCTGTATTTTCTGGCAAATCCGCCACAAAATTATTGGCAGCAGTGCAGCGGTAGATATCATCCTGCGTCGGATCTTCATTAGTGCGCCAGTCAGGCCAATGCATGCCAGCACCCGAGCCCCAAGTGTGACCGGAAAGTGAAAGGCTAAAAGCGTTCATCAAAGCGAAGTAGGCATCAGCAACCGTAGTCGTGCCGATGTTTTCAAAAATAAGCTCTACCAAAAAGAAATCATCGTAGTCCTGATAACTCCAGGCGCGCACCTTTCGGGTTACCTGAATATTCAGCTTATTTTTCCACTGACTGATGATCATCTCTTCTGCTTCTTCATCATTGGGGATATAGTGGCTGTATCGATAGTTATGGATCTCCACTGGTTCCTGATCAATGGTATTGTGGTAGGGAGAATAATTGCTCCTTGAAGCGTTTGGCCCATCATTGTTGCCCAACTGCGCTTCTGGACTTGCAGTAATATTATAATTTAAGGTGCGGACATCGTCGGTATAATCGCGAGGCCCGGTATAGGAGACCATGGTATCGCCATTGACTACGCCTAAAATCCAGATGCCTTCGCCGCGTGAATTATTAGCTCGGGTAGCATTTGGCACTTCAAGAATATTGGGATCGCCCTTGATCACTGCTGCGACATCCAGCCAATAATCGACAAAATCATGAAGATCTCGCACTGCGTTGCCCGGATATTCCAGGCCTGATTGATCCTGGTAAATAGAGCCGTCATTGTTTGCCCCACCTTGCGCACCGTTATTGCGCAACGAAGTCCATAATTTTCCCCTTGTCAGATGACGGGCTTTGTAGCGGCTCAACATTTCACTCTGTGAGAAAAGTTGAGCACTTAGTAAAAGATGGCTAAATAAGCAGAGAAAAACAATAATTGATTTCTTGTTCATAATTTTCTTCTCCCGGTCGAACCTTTTTAAAAACAAATCAAAACCTCAGCCGCGCCCATTTGCTAACGTCAGCTATTATTTAGTTGTGAGAAAAATCACAGACTTAATCGCAGCCCCATTCTGACATAACGCGGGCTGCCGGCGTAGCTGTGCTGCGTGAAATCTCCATAATTAAGATAGTCTTCATTATCCGGTCGTGGTTGATGGAGCCCCCAACGAATATAATCATCGCTAGTGGATGAGACCAATTTTTGATTAAACAAATTGCGGATATCAAAGAATATCGTTGGCCGGATGCCATAAAAACCGGCAAAAGTTTTGTCAAAGGATAAATCGATTCGATAATACAATGGAGCGTGCCGCCATTCAGCTTTTTCGCCCGGCGGCGAATATAAATAGGGCGAGCCTGTTGCTAATCGGTAAATCAAATTCAGATTTATTTCACTGAGCAAGCCGAACGGCCCAAATTTCTTTGGCGTGCTCAAGTACAGTTGCGCTTTTGCCATCGACCGGATGTCTAAGCTGGGTTTCGGCTCTTCAGGAGCTGAGCCATAAAAATCGATACCCCAGATGTGCGTGTCGCCCAACGGCTGCATATCCAAGCCAGTAGCACGCAGTGAATCGAGAAAGTCATTAGCTTTACGACCCTGACCTGGCAGCAGGAAGGGAATCAACGGCACGGGGATCTCTTTGCCTGTCGGATCGACCGCATATCTGGTCCAATACTTGCCAGCAGCTACAAACTGGGAATCAGGAACAAAAAACTGACTGCCCAGGCCGGCTTCTCCAATGGTCGCCCATTGCAAATTATAAGCGATCTCGAAAGCAAAATGATTGCTAAATCTCTTGCGAAAGCTGACTTCAAATCCGAGAATGTCCTCATGGATGCCATTTGTCGCCTGTTGTGTGAATTCAAACTCGAACATCTGCTTTGACGGATCCCACCAATGAATATGTACATCTCCCGGATCAGTTACCTGGTTGCTGGCGCTCTTATAATAGGTAGTGGCGCTTAAAATAAAATCTTTATAAAAATTCCAATCAGCACCTAATTCAAAATTAATAGTCTTTTCATAACCAAGATTGGGATTGCCAAAAAAGTCGGCTTCAACCATCTGGTTATAAAATTCAGTCTGATTGATGAAACCATCATTATTTAAATCTTTATCTTTTATCCCATCACGGTTGATCCAACGTTCGCCAAATAAGGTGTAAAAGCTGGGTAACTGGTACACATGGCCATAATAGAAATGAAGTGAGGCATTATTGGTGATGGGATGGGCAACGCCAAGACGAGGCGCCCAAACTGTTTTGGGATCAGCCTTACGCAGCAGCCCCCATTTCTTTAGTTCTGCATAATCGAAGCGAGTAAAACTGTTATAGATGTAATCTGAAGCAGCTAAGGCGATGGTCACTGGATATTCATATTCGGGTTCGAACCGATCCATGCGCACACCAGCGTTAATCACCAAACCTTCAAATTCCATCTTATCCTGAAGATAAAAAGCCCATTGCCGCGGATTCAGTGGCTTTTGCAATTGATGATTTTTGCCTAAATATAAGATGCTCCGGTATTCTGGAAATTCATAAATCGATGAGGACCAGGTTTCAAATTGGGTGAAATCAACACCAGATTTGATGAAGTGGTTATTTTTGGTCTGGTACGACAAATCAAACTTTACCGTCCAACGATTCCGCTCGCTTTCCGTATATGAGATCGCGCTTCTTCCCAGATGAAACCAGCCTTCATCGTCAAAACGAGAACCGGTGGTCGAATCGGGAATATCTTTTCCCATCTGACTAGCACCAGTTCGGGACAGAAGCAAATCGTAGTACAGCCTGGGCGTAATCAAATGTGTTAATGATAAATAACCAGTATAATCCTGATAGCGCGTTAGGCCAGCCGATGAGGTATACATGGGCAAGAAAATATTCCTGCCTTCATCACCCAGTCCTTTAATGCCACCTTGATCGGGTCCACTATTCCAACTTTCACTGGCGTGATAGACAGCGCCAAATTTCAGTTTGAGTGAAGGAAACAAATTGTAAGTGAACTTGACATTAGACTGCGGTAAATTGAATGGTTGATCGCTATAAAATTCAGGACCAATGCCGCCGTACGAACTTTTGTTCCACTCAGTGCTGGCAAAAAAAGATAGTTTGGGAATGAAGGTCGGGCCGGAAATATTGACCTGCAAATATTGAGACCATTTATCCATATAATCGGTTTTTTGATGGATTAGCCTTCCGGTTAGCGAATCGACCTCATTGACCCAGGCTGGATCATCCCAGTGCATGTGGCCGCGGTGGATGGGACTATCGTAATAATTAGTTCCCCAGTGCATTTTCCCCGGCGGCGTGAGACCATATTCTATCCAGAATTTAAAATTTTCAGTTCCTTCTTTAGTGACGATGTTTATAATGCCACCTTGGGCATTACCGTATTCTGCACTTAAGCCGCCAGTCAGCACACTAATGGATTCCACCGAATATTTTTGAATACCCAGAAAATTATGAAAACTCAAACCATCAGTGGAATACGATCGAACGCCGTCCACATAAAAAACTACATCAGCAGCTAAATTGGTCATGTCGCCGCCACGAATGCTGCCCTGTCCAAAAATATCCAAGCCCGGCTGCAACGATAGCACCTCGCCGACCGAGGCGACACTCACCAATCGCTCAATTTCTTTTGCTTCGACATGATATTCGCTGTAGGTTCTATCACTTTCCACCAAGGGCCGTTCAGCAGTAACTACCACCTCCTCACCCTCAATGGTTGTCTCAGGAAGCTCAAAATTCAGCATGGTCGTTC
>CAZNDR010000175.1:0-8450 GCA_964571835.1 uncultured Cytophagia bacterium
ATATCATAATTTAATGCTTTCAAAGGAGAGATGTAGAGCGTGTGCACAGCGTTGATTTTTTTTTCCTTTGTAAGCGTGATCAATAGCTCGTTGATACAAACCAAAAAAGCAGCCAGCGTTTTTCCCGATCCAGTGGGGGCTAAAATGAGCGTGTGTTGTTTTTTGAAAATTGAAGGCCAGCCTTTGAGCTGGGGAGCAGTCGGGAAAGAGAATGATTTTTGAAACCATGAAGATACCGCAGGATGAAACTGAGCAAGTGGATTATGAGGTGCTTCCGAACTCATGGATAATAAATTTCCCTTAATTCAAAAATTACTGCTGGCTAATTCTTTTTTAAATAAAAATAACCCAATAGAAATGCAGTGCTATGGCGAACTTTCTTCTGTTGGGTTTTATTATGGCGTTTTAGTGGCAAAAAATGAACGGCCATTTTTATTAGAGATTGAAATTCAACTGATTTTGTTTGAACCATAACAGGGCGATAATTGTTTTGGCATCGATGATTTCCCCGGAGTCCATCATGCCAAAAACCTCAGTGAAAGAAAATTCTTGAGTCAAAATATCCTCCCCTTCTGATAAAATATCGCCCCGCGGATGTACTCGCTTTTTTTGATTTATTTTTACATAGTAGAGATAAATTCTTTCGTTGCTACCACCAGGTGAAGGATAAAATTCGAACAACAATGTAACCTGAGAAACTCGATAGCCGGTCTCTTCAGCAATTTCGCGTATGATGGTCTCATTGGGCGTTGAGCCTGTTTCTACCATGCCGGCGATAATTTCCCAGGTCCAGGCTTTGCTGGCATTCTGACTGAAAACCGGATAACGAAATTGTTTGATGAGAATAATTTTCTCTCTCTTCCAATCCACCAACAAAGCCGCTACCGAATCTCCGCGGTCAAAATTAAGCCGTACGATGTCGCCAGTAAGCCCACCATCAAATCTCTCGTACTGGAGAACGGCGCGATCAATTTTAAAAATATCATCGAAGAGGCGCTCTTTTTTTTTGAGAATAACTCTCATTTATCTAATCGGCTTATAATCCAAAAATAAAGAATAACAAATGATTTGAAAAACGAAATGGTACAAAGAAATAAACGCGGCGAAAAGGCTGACTTCTTTTATTCCGCCAGCTAAAGAGAAAAATGAACTTGCGGCAAATAAGACTGATGAGGCAACAAAATTAATCAGCATGGCCGAATAATAATAAACGTTACTTTTTTTCCCGGCTTTGGGAAGGGAGCGACTGTCCCATAAAAATGCGGACCGTGCGATATCATCGGGCACTCGGCCATTGATGATATAAAATTCTTTAACCTGATTCATGGCTTCGGCGCTGCTCCACCAAGCTTGACGTAGCCGAATGAGATGCATAAAATAAATCCAGCCAATGACATTCAAAAAAATAGCAAAGTAGGCTAACATCGTAAGTGAAGCTGTTGAAAGTGTGCTCATATCAGTATCAATTAATTGGCTACCAATGATGGAAATAATGGCGCCGGAGATGAGCAGAAAAAAATTGACCACAGTGTGGCGGTCGTTCATGGCTTGTGCGGCTGTCTCTTTGATGTAATCAAATTCTTTCAGCAGAAGTTTCGAAAATTCAAAAGCATTCTCCTGCAGCCGGGGATTTTTAAGCCGTTTGGGTTGAGTCAACCGGGCAGTAGTGGCATCGCGATATTTGAAAAAAGTCCACACCACTGAAAGCTGCACCACCACTAAATAAATAATCACCGGCGTTTGATTTAATTCAGGTCGGGAAAAAAAATTGTAATAACAAAATATAAAACTTACGGCAATAATGGCAACAATAAAAATTGCCCTCTTAAAGGTACTGTCCATAGTAAGGATCATTGTGCACTCCTTGTTTTTGATAAATAACTTTTTGGCTGCTATTAAGCAGAAGTTAGCTATAAATGAAAGTAGGCAGTAACTTAATTTAGATTGAACCAAACCGCTTTCGTTTTTTCCCTCCTTTCATTATCATAACGTGATACACTTTAGGTTCATTTTTATTCAGCGATAAATTGATGGACAAAATAGTTGGCAGTGAGATATTCGCCTGTCGCCTGTTTGATCATTTCGTTCCAATAATATTTATTGCCGACTTTAAAGACTTTGTTTTTTAAATAGCTGCCGATCGCTTTGTTATTGGCATATGCCATTGAAGTTGGTGAATCTGATCGAACAACGTTTTTGGCAAGGTAACAATGAAGTTGAGAGGCGAACAATTCTCCCAGCATGTAATTATGATAATAAACCGGCGCAATAGTAAAATGAATTTTAGCTGCCCAGTCCGGCTTCTGACGCTGTGGCGGCTTTTTGATTTTTTGATATTTTTCTTTTAGATCCCACCAGAGAGCGTTCAAGTCCTGATCTGGATTTTTGTATAATTCCTGTTCAAAGCGAAACATCACCTGACACCAACGGGCAAATACTAACTGCTTCAAACGGAGACTTTTTTGAGCTACTGAAAAAATTTTTTCCCGCTCCGTATCACTCAAGCCAATCATCGATTGTAGCCAGTAAGCATTTCTGGACAGTCGGCCAAAAAGCATAGCAATCGCTTCGGTGGTAAACGAATGTGCTGGTTCTCTCAATAAAAAAGGCAATTTTGCCTCCACATATTTATCATACACCGCATGACCTAATTCATGTTGCAGCGTCTCCATCCATCTTTCATCGTTCTGCAAATTGCACAAAATGCGCACATCGCCAGCACGATCGATGTTGGTACAAAAAGCATGGGGATTTTTGCCTTCTTTCTCATATAAATCGCTGCGCTCAAGTATATCATTTGCTGGAAGGTCGATGCCCTGATAGAATGTAGCAGCTAATTCCTTAATATTTTGGTTGGCATAATATGTATCCAGATCTACCTTAAAAACTTGAGGACCCTCCTGAAAGAAAGGATCATGATAGTGCCAGGGCATCATCTCTTCAGCAGTAATGCCATATTCGTCAGCTAAGATGCTGTCCAATTCTGTCTTTAATTTGCCAAACGGCTCATCGGTAAGCGCTGCCAGATCATTAAAAATTTTGGTGAGATCAGCAATGCTTTGATCGGTCAGTTTCAGAGACATTAAATAATAATTGTCAAAACCAAGTTTTTTAGCCGCTTGATTTCTCAATTTGACTAATTCGATAATATCGTTCGCTACCTCAATTCCCACTTGTTGGCTGGCCAGCCAGGCCTGGCGGCGCTTTTCTGAATTGGTTTCATTTTTGAGAATAGTATTTATCTCATTTGTCGTAACTTTCTTATCGCCGATCGTGCCTCGAAATATGCTAAATTTATTTTCCACGATTGAACTTCTCTCGACAATCTGTTTCAGCAAGGTTGAATCAATTTGATTGCCCAAATAAGTTTTATACAATACATCCAGTTGTCGCTTGAGCAAAGCAGCAGTAATTTGGCCAGAACTCTGAAATTTTTTGATCAGCAAAAAGTCAATAGGATTTGCGTAAATTGTTTTGAGTTGGTACTGGCAATCGGCATAGTGCTCATATTTTTCTTTGTCTCCAGTGACAGCAGCATCCCAATAAGCTTGATTCATTTCTTTCATCAGCGGCTGGACTTTCTTCAGATGATCAGCTACAAATTCGCGAAATTCTTTTTCCATGAGATTTTCTCCGCAGCTAATGACAATAAATAAGAAATTAACTAGCAGAATAAGGAGTGCCAACTTTTTAGCCATGGTTAGTCCTTCTATATTATCACTTATCTTCTAATTGTGCGTCAAAATAATACAAAATTTTATTTTCAAATACAAGCAGTTTTTAGCTTATCCAAAGCCTCGTTTTTAACTCTGACTGACAAAAAGTGATTACTCAAATTCACAATCAGAACAGGCGCCTTTTTATCAAGATTACTTTTTTGATCTTGATAGCTAAAAAATAAGTTGACATTTAAATTAATGTTTGCTAATTTGGCTGGAACTAATCAAAACCAAGCAGGTATTAAATTCCATGATGACAAGTTTCAGAAAAAATAGGTACAAAATCATATTGATTGGTTCGTGGTTGATCACAAAGCTGAAGTTGACATTCGAAATGTCCCGGTTAGCTTTTTTTAGAACCGACCAAACTGAGGAAATTCGTTTTGTCATTCATTGTAAGAACAGATTGCCCGCTTGTTCCTGGAGCATGGAGAACCATAAACTCAGTTTCATCGGTTATCAATCTAAAACGAATTCATTTATCCTTCATCGTTTCCCCGAGTTAAGCAAAAACTAAATGGAAAATTTATGAGCGAAAACAAGACGAAAAAAGCGATTTTGTGTCCCAATTGCGGAAAATTAATCAGCGCCAATGCCGATGAGTGCTATTTCTGCGGTTTGAAAAATCCAGGAAGAATGAGTTTCCAATCATTCATCCAAAAAATATTTCGGGGAAATTTTGGTATTGTTCAGGCGATTATTTATTTTTGCGTGGCGCTTTATATTATTGGCCTTTTGATCGATCCTAAAGCAATGTTCAGCACACAAGGCAGTCTTTTTTCGCTTTTTTCTCCCAGCACCAAAAGCCTTTTTATTTTGGGAATGACTGGCAAGCTATTTATGGCGGCAGGCAAATGGTGGACGCTGATCACAGCAATTTATCTGCATGGCGGATTATTGCACATTCTTTTTAACATGCTGTGGATTCGCCAGTTGGGACCTATCGTTGAGGGAGTGTTCGGCACGTCACGATTTATTTTAATTTTTACTATTTCTGGGATTGCTGGTTTTGCACTATCCAACGTGTTCACGGCCAGCATAACGATTGGCGCTTCTGGTTCGGTTTTTGGTTTGCTGGGAGCGCTCATTTATTACGGAAGAGATCGGGGCGGTGTTTTCGGACAGGTGATTTATCCACAGCTTCTGACCTGGGCGGGAATCATGTTCTTATTTGGATTTGTGTTCCCGGGCGTTAACAATGTCGCGCATGTGGGCGGATTTATCGGCGGCTATGTTTCAGGCAACTTTCTTTCGTACCAAGAAAAATGGATTGAGACTGCCGCGCAGAAAAAATTGGCATCACTCACCATAGCCATTACCGTAGCGGCATTCTTATTATCGATATTAACCATTTCCTCGTCTTTGCAATTATATTATCATTTAACGAGAAATTTCTGAAGCAACATAATCTAGCCACTTCAGCCTGAAGACGGGTATGAAAACAAGGTTTCCTATTTTTCCGTTTATTACTGCATACTCAAGAGCACTATTTTTTTTTATTTTTTTGCCGGCATCTTTAGGCGGCTGTCAAACTTCGGTGGCTTTTTTTGGTGTTGATACACTTATTGACGATGCTGTTCAACTTGTTTATCAAAACAAATACCAAGAGGCACTGAATCTTTGTGAACAGGTGATAACTGCCTATCCCGATAATCCGTTGGGCTATTTAGGCAAGGCGGGCATTTATCATATTTTGATGCTCAATTTTCGCATCAGTCTTTTTGATAGCCAATTCGATAGTGTTACGACTTTAGCAATAGAAGCCGGCGAAAGAGCAATTAAAAAATATGCCGACGATGCCAAAGCCTACTTTGTTTTGGGTGCCGCTTATGGCTTTCGCGGTTTGAACCGCATTCGAAAAAGTCAATGGCTTGGAGCGTTTCACGACGGGCTAAAAGGAATTTCAAATATTAAAAAAGCCCAGCGATTGGATGCAGAACTGTACGATGTCTATTATGCGCTGGGTCTTTTTTATTATTGGAAAAGCGTGAAGGCAAAAGTATTAACTTTTCTCAAAATGATGAAGGATGAACGAGAAAAAGGCATTCAGTATTTACAACTCGTTGCTAAAAAAGGACGCTTTTCCAAAGATGAAGCAAAATTCGCCCTGATAGAAATTTACTATTTTGAAGACAGATATGAAGAGGCACTAACCGAATGCCAATCCATGCAGGAAAAATACGCCAACGATCCGACCTGGCTTTATCTTGCAGCAAAAATTTCTGACAAACTGCAGAACTGGGAAAAGGCGAAACAGCATTTCTGCAGGCTGTTGAAATTTTTAAAAAATTCTCCTTACCAAAGTTATGGTTTCTTGGCGGAATGTCATTACGGGATTGCCAGGTGCCAGTATCAATTGGGTGACTTGCCAGCAACCCGAGCCGAGCTCGATTCAGCCTATTTTTTCAGCGAATCCTGGAATAAGAAAAAAGAGATCGAAGGACCGCTGCTTGACTTTGACAAGGTATTGGATCAAATGAATCACTTGGATAAGGAATTAGATAAATTACTAACTAATGAATGAAAAAGGAAAATATGACCAGATCACCATATCAATCTGCCGCTGCTGAATGTCGTGGCTATTACCATTCGCCGATCGGCTGGCTCGAAATCTGTGGGACTGACAGATACATCAAAAGTATTTTTTTTCAAGACCAGGCTGATCCACCGGCAGCGGAACCATCAGCGCTAATTAAAAATTGTATACAGCAATTAGCAGATTATTTTAATAAACAGCGGAGCGAATTTAGTTTGCCCTTACAGCCTGAAGGAACGGCTTTTCAGAAGTCAGTTTGGCAAGCTTTACAGGAAGTGCCTTTCGGAAAAACCGCCTCCTATTTGGATATTGCCAAGCGCTTGAAGAATCCCAGAGCTAGCCGGGCAGTTGGCGCAGCGAATGGAAAAAATCCAATCAGCATAATTATTCCTTGTCATCGCATTATTGGCGCTAACGGCGACTTAGTTGGGTACGGCGGTGGGCTGTGGCGGAAAAAGTGGCTGCTGCAGCATGAAAAAAATTGGTTGCTATAATTGTTATCAACGGATAGTTGGTAACTCTAAAAATAGTGTTATGGGTGCATGGCAATAGGTGAGCTAAATTTCGGCTATGTTCAGCCTGACAAGGCTAAATTGTCACCCTGAGCCCCGACAAAGCGCGAAAGACTGATTTCCCCTTTTACAGATGCCACATTATTGGCAAAATCCACCATTGGCGATACTCGCAAATGGTGGGGCAAAAATTAATGGCACAAAAAATCAAAGCAGCGCCTAATTACTCCCATTAAGTGCTGCCTTGAAAGAAGAAGGTGCTAACTTTAGAGAAAAAGTGATACTGAGGAAAATAGCAAATAATCGATGAACATCTTGCTATGCCCAGATTGAAGGCGAAGGTGGCGGTGGCGGATTGGGAGGCAACGGTAAAGGGTCTCCATTATCTCCCCCGCTGTTTCCTTCAACTAAAATATAGTCTGTTACGGCAATTTGGTGTGGCTGGCTGACATGAATCGCTGCGGCAGTGAATAATAGAATGATGCATAAACCAATAAAAAATGTTAGGCAACTTTTCATTTTTTCCTCCCCTGAAAATAATGCTGCAATCAAGTAGGCTTAGAAGAAAGCAAACATAATGCCACATCGCTTGAAAATAAATTATTTCAATTTTATTAAGTAGTTACGCTGACCGGTGATAACCATAGCTACCTGAAACCTGTTGCCTTTTTGCAACAATATTAAATAATTTTGTTGCTTTTAGGCGACACCTGCCCATCTTACAGCAGAAAATGCGAACGAAAGACTCAAAAAAAATAGTTGCTTTTGTGCTTGAAAATTTAATAAATTCTCATCGAGATTTCCAGTTAATTCATAACGCACCAAAACATGGGCGTAAATGGCAAGTTCCAAATAGCAAATTCCCAAAATAGCCCGACAAGCGGCGGCTAAATTTCAATTAACAAATTTCAAAACCAAAACCCTTGCAAATAAAAGCAAGATTAGATTAGTAATAATATGAATGACCAGTTGAAAAAAACCAAATGAAAGGAAGGGCTAAAGCCTAAAGAATTGGTGGGGAAATTAAAAGATCTCCGTTCTAAAGAACGGAGCTATTCACTTTTCATGAATAGCTCCGCTATTTATGGCGGAGAAACTTATGCAATCCGAAATCACGTGGGCTTTAGCCCAATCAGCTTTTTGACTGGTCATTCATATTATTACATCATTTGCATTGCAACAATCTGATGATTCGAGGCACCCCCTACAAGATTATTAATTTTCCCCCTTGCTTTATTCTGATGCTTTGCTTATATTATCTTGATAGTAATTATCATTATTATTTTCAAAGAGGCATTAATGCGCGAGCCAATAAAATTACAATACGACAATTACCTTAAAGCAAAAAAGTTGAAATCGTCCAAACGACGCAATTTTATTTTTGACATTATCCTGGGAAAAAGTGGGCATTTTACCATTGACGATTTATATCAGCAAATATTAGCCATCGATCCAGCGATTGGCATTGCCACTATTTATCGCACAACTCGTCTATTGGTCGATTCAGGCATCCTGACTGAACACACTTTCGGTGAGAAGAAAGGATTTTTTGAGCTGTCCAGGCATCAATTCACCAATCATGGACATTTAATTTGTCTCAAGTGCGGCAAGATCATCGAATTTAAATGTAACGTGTTCGATGACTATCAAATTAAATTGAAGAAAAAGTATCGCTTCAAAATC
>CAZNDR010000176.1:0-8335 GCA_964571835.1 uncultured Cytophagia bacterium
AATAAAATCAAAACAAGGAAAAATTCGATTTTCTATCTCGAAGGAACGGAAGACAAATATGCCATTTCAAAAACTATTATTGTCACCCATTTTTTTATGTCTTTTGCTTTTTTCTAATCACCTTATCGCTGCTGAAAAACCGGTTCTTTCTTTTGGCGTCGTAGCTGACATTCAATATTGCGATCACAGACCTTATCAAAGCCGATATTTTCAAAATTCCATCAGCAAATTGGAACCATGTGTGCAGGTGTTCAATAGCCGCGATTTAAAATTTGTCATTAATCTTGGCGATATTATTGATAGGGAATTCACCAACTATGATTCGATCCTCCCGGTTTTCGATAAAATAAAAGCACCGAAATATCATGTGCTCGGCAATCATGAATTTTCTATTAGCGATCGATTAAAAGCATCGATCCCGGAAAAGTTGGCTTTAAAAAATTCGTATTATGATTTCAAGATCAAATCCTGGCGTTTTGTCGTTCTGGATGGCAAAAATATCAACCTGCACCGCTATTCAGCTAGCGATAGTCACTATGCAAAAGCGAATGATTTATTCAATCGATTAAAAAAAAATAAAACAGAAAATATTCAAGCCTGGAGTGGGGCTATTGGAGAGGTCTAACTCAACTGGCTCAAAAATAAACTCGCTGTCGCTTGTCAGCAAAAAGAGAAAGTAATTGTATTTTGTCATTTTCCCATTCTGCCGCGAGAAATTCATAGCCTGTGGAATGATGAAGTTGTCCTCAATACGATTGAAAACTATGATTGTGTTCGCGCTTACATAAATGGTCATAATCATGCAGGAAATTATGTTTTCCATAACGATATTCATTATTTGACCATTCAGGGTTTGGTCGAAGCGCTGGATAATAATGCTTTTGCTATCATCGAAGTTTATCCGGACAAATTGAATATCATTGGTTTTGGAAGAGAGCCAAGCAGAATCGTGTCACTTAAAAATTAGAATCTGGAGAGGTAAACCATGGTTCAAAAAAAAATTAATAATCGCATTATTGAGTTAGTGCAGGGGGACATTACTGAACAAGAGACTGATGCCATTGTCAATGCTGCAAATGCGCAGCTCATTCTTGGCGGCGGTGTCGCCGGAGCGATTCGCAAAAAAGGAGGCCCCAGAATTCAAGAAGAGTGCCATAAAATCGGTGGGACTTTTGTCGGCGGCGCAGTGATTACCGGCGGTGGCAATTTAAAAGCAAAATATGTCATCCATGCAGTCGGGCCGCGGATGGGAGAAGGTGACGAAGACAATAAACTCAAAAATGCTGTCATTAATAGTCTCAAACTGGCTGAGAAACATCAGCTCAAATCAATAGCTTTTCCAGCTATCAGTACTGGCATTTTTGGCTATCCGATCGAGCGCTGCGCTGCCATTTTGATCAGTGAGACTATTAATTATTTGAAAAGCGACACCAAATTGGAAAAAATAGTCTTTTGTCTTTTTGACAAGGTTGGGTTTAATTCGTTTCGGCAAAAACTGAATGAATTTTAGCGGATGATTTTTTCTCTGGCAAGCTGTTGAATTGATCAAATAAAAAATTTCTCTTGCGGCTTGGTAACATACACAGATATGGAGGCACATCATGAGCAGAGTCGTGATCACCGGATATGGCATTGTTTCCTGTTTGGGAAATAATAGGCAGCAGGTTTTAGAATCATTGCGCCAGGGGCGCTCGGGAATTCGCTTCAATGAAGAATATCATCGGCTGGGTTTTCGCAGCCAGGTGAGCGGATTTGTTGATATTGATGTTGAACCGTTCATTGATCGAAAAATTTATCGTTTTATGGGTTATACGCCGGCTTATGCCTATATTGCTATGCGCGAAGCGATTGAACATGCTGGCTTGACCGAGGAAAATATTTCGCATCCACGGACTGGTTTAATTGTTGGATCGGGCGGCGCTTCTGCTTCCAATATCATTTTGGTTAGCGATACGGTGCGCAATAAAGGTGCCAAACGAGTGAGCCCCTATATGGTAACAAAATGTATGGCCAGCTCAATTTCCGCCTGTCTGGCAATTCCTTTTAAAATAAAAGGGCTGAACTATTCCATCACGTCGGCTTGCTCAACCAGCACCCACTGCATCGGCAATGCCTTTGAGCAGATTCAAATGGGCAAGCAGGACATCGTTTTCGCCGGTGGTGGTGAAGAGCAAAGCTGGGCGCAGACGGTCACTTTTGATGCCATGGGCGCTCTGTCTTCGAAATATAACGATAATCCGGAAACTGCCTCCAGACCATTCGATGCGACCAGAGATGGTTTTGTCATTAGCAATGGTGCAGGAATTTTGGTATTAGAGGAATTGGAGCACGCTCTGAAACGGCAAGCCAAAATATGTGCTGAAATAGTTGGCTACAGCGCAACCTCGGATGGTTTTGATATGGTTTTGCCTTCGGGTGACGGTGCGGTCCGCTGCATGCGACTGGCATTAGCAAACCTATCAGATTCGGTCGATTATATCAATACGCACGGCACCAGCACGCCAGCTGGCGATATCGTGGAGCTCAAAGCCATAGCTGAAGTTTTTGGTGACCGAATTCCCTGGATTAATTCCACCAAATCACTATCAGGCCATGCGCTGGGAGCAGCTGGTGCCCATGAAGCGATCTATTCTTTATTGATGATGGAACACAATTTTATCTGTGCTTCAGCCAACATTCAGACTCTGGATCCAGAAGCAGAAGGATTCCCCATCGTGAGAAAAGCAAAAAATGACATTAAAATAAATACCATTTTATCCAACAGTTTTGGCTTTGGCGGAACCAATGGTTGCTTGGTCTTTCGACGCTTTTCGGACAAGTAGCATTAAGAAAGAGTGACCAACTTTTTTAGTTCAACTGGCTCGCTCAGAATGAGAGATGAAGTTAATTCTGTAGAAAGCTACTCTCCAAAATAATCAAGAAATCATTAGGAATTGTCAATTGTGTTTTGTATCTTTGCCTTCATTTTTAAACAAAAAATTAAATTTAAAATGGAGTGTTGTATGAAACGAGTTTTGCCAGGAATGGTTCTATTGCTCATTTTTGCCTTCGGTTGCGGCAAAAAAGATAGCGATTTTAAGCTGGAAAAAGATACACCAACTTATCAATTGGCAAAAGAATTATCGCAAAAATTGGACTATCTCGATCCTGACAAGAATAATGTGTTAGCTTCCACAAAATCGTTCAATCTCACGGTTGGTGAAGCCATTGCCAAGCTGACTGGAGGCAGCGGCAGTAATGTGGAACGGCTGAAGAATTTAGGCAAAGATGATTTGAGAAGCTTTCTCGCCCGCTTCACCACCCAATTCGCTGAACGAAAATTATTGTTAGGCGCTGCAAACAAAGCAAAAGTTGCTCTGTCCGAAACTGAAAGGGATAGTGTTCTGAAAAAACAGTATGAGCGTTATGGCGGCGAAGAAAAATTTATAGCAAATTCAAAAAGCAGAAATATCAATGTCGATTTCCTAAAAAAAGAACTGCTGGAAACGGCATTAATAAGCAAATTTCTAGAAAAAACCTTAGCTGATTCGGTCAAGGTAACTGACGAAGAGATACAAGCCGAATACGAAAAAGACAAAACAGCCACTGTGCAGCACATTTTATTACTAACGCAAGGCAAGAGCGATTCGGCAAAACAAGAAATTTACCAGAAAATGGAAGGGATTTTAGCCGAGGCAAAGAGTGGAAAGGATTTTGCTGAGCTGGCAAAAAAATACAGCGAAGATCCGGGCTCAAAGGACAAAGGTGGACTTTATGAAGATTTTGGTAAAGGAAGAATGGTCAAACCTTTTGAAGATGCTGCCTTTAATGTTCCGATTGGTGAAATCAGCGACATTATCACCACTCAATATGGCTACCACATTTTGAAAGTTATTAACCGCAAGCATGAAACGAAATTACTTGAAGAGGTGCGTGCTTTTCTAGTGCGAGACCTGACCAATAAGAAACGAACTGAAGTGACACAAGCTTTTCTTCAAAGACTCAAAGAAAAAGCTAACTTTGTCCAAATAACTTTTTAAAAACTGATGATGGTATTTGATGGGATGACGGCTCCTTTGGGAATTATGGTTATCCCATCTTTTATCCAATAATTTTCACCTTGATAGTCAACAATATCAGAATTCACCTCGATAGCGACATTATCGCCTATTCTGGCATTCTTATCTATTATTGCCCGATTAATAGTGCAATTCCTGCCTATCCCCATCAGCGGTAAGTTTTCCTGTTTATAATTCAATTGTTTAGTTAACACCTGCTCGCCTTCATAAAAATCCGCGCCAAGCATTAGCACTTTATTCAATTCAGTCCCTTCGTTTACTTTGGCCCGCATGCCGATGATCGATTCTCCAATTTTCGCGCCGACAATTTCTGAGCCTTCGACCAGCAGGCTATCACGGATTTCAGAACGAATGACGCGACTGGGCGGCAATGAACGCTCTCTTGTATAGATGGGCCAATTCGGTTCGTACAGGTGAAAGGAGGGATTCTGACTAACGAGCGACAGATTAGCATTAAAATAAGAGCGTATCGTCCCTATATCCTGCCAATAGCCAGTAAATGGATAGGCCATGACTTTGAATTTATTAATAGCCGCCGGAATAATGTCCTTGCCAAAATCTGTTTTTGTTTTGTCTTTTAAAACCTCATTGAGCGCATTGCCTGTAAAAAGATAAATGCCCATAGAGGCCAAATATCTTTGACCATCGATAGCATGTCCCACCTTGTCAAAAAGCTGATCTGGCGCCAAAAATTGATCGATGACATGCTCATCGTTAGGCTTCTCCACAAACTCATTGACAATGCCGCAATCATCGACCTTCAATAAGCCGTATTCAGGCGCTTCAGCTTTGGTACAGGGATAGACAGAAATAGAAATGTCAGCCTTATGAATCCGATGATATCTGATCAAATCAGCATAATTCATCCGGTAAAGATGATCGCCAGATAAGATGAGCATATCATCATATTTATAATAGGTAGTGTGCCGCCGCGTGGCGCGGACAGCATCAGCCGTGCCTTGAAACCAATTTTCATGATGAAGCATTTGCTCGGCTGCCAACAGATCGACAAAGCCATCAGTGAACATATCAAAATGATAGGTTTGCATGATATGTCGGTGGAGACTGGCGGATAAAAACTGAGTTAGTACAGAAATTCTCTTTATGCCGGAATTAATACAATTGGAAAGTGGAATATCGATCAAGCGGTACTTACCGGCAAAACTTACTGCCGGCTTGGCGCGCTCAAAAGTCAAAGGAAACAAACGGCGACCTCTGCCCCCTCCGAGAATAACCACCGAAATTGTTTTCATAAAATGGCTCCAGGAATTCTGTTATTTTTTGCTCTGCTTTTTATTTGCTCTGAGAACAAAGAAAGTGCAAAAAAAAATGCATCGGAAATAACAGTCAAGGTTGAGTTTGAGTCTATTAAGATAAAAGTTTTTCTTCAAGAAAACAAAATCAGTTGAAGAGCAGGACTGATTAATTGGCCAAAAACAATTCAGCTATTTTTTCTGCTATTCCATCCAGCATAGGTTGATTACGGTTAGTCAAGATAATGATGGAAAATTTATCGTCGGGATAGCGCTGAATAATTGTCGTGAAGCCGCAGGTTTGCCCTGTATGATGTACTCGGTGATGATTTTTGAATTCATCAATGCGCCAGCCAAAACCATAGCCGGTTGGTGTGCCGTCGTCCAAAATCTTCGGTTTGAATATCTTTTGTTTTGTTTCAGACGAGACTAATTTATTCGTGTACAGCGCCTGATCCCATTTGAACAGATCCATCACCGACGAATAAATACCGCCATCACCCAACACAGCGCTCGTCAAACTTTGATCTTTAAAAATGAAATTACCATTTTCAACGGCATAGCCAAAGGCCCGATTTTTGACTTCAGAGATGCCTGGCTCAAAGGCTACCGTAGTGGTCATCTTCAGCGGATGAAAAATATTCTTTTCTAAAAATTGCGCAAAAGAAATGCCCGCTACCTTTTCCACGATTTGCGCTAAAATGGCGTAGCCGGAATTGCTGTAGCGATATTGGCTCCCCGGCTTGAAATAGGTCGAATCCACAGTCATCATCATCTGCAGAACATCTTTATCCAGAACGGGCACGGTGGCAGAATCAGGAATCAGTGATTCATAATCCACCAAACCTGAGGTGTGATGAATAAGGTGATCGATGGTGATATCGTTGCCATAATCAGGAAAATTGGGGAAAATATCAACCAGTGTCTGGTTGCAACCAAGTTTGCCTCTTTCTTCGAGCATGGCAATACACATGGCGGTAAACTGTTTGGTAAAAGAGGCTAGCCTGAAATTTGTCTCCTGTTGCACTGCTATTCTTTCAGCCAGATGAGCCATGCCAAAAGATTTGATCTTAAGCGGCGAACCATCTTTAATAATCATCAAGGCTGCCCCGGGCACTGAATCGGAATTATAATTTTCGAATAGCTTATCGATTTGAGAATCCAAACCTGATTTGCAGCTTAGATTGACCAAGGTAATTAAGGAAAGAGTGGCAGCAAACTTTTTTTGCAATTTCATGCAGCAATTTCTCCGGGCAAGTTGTTAGGAAGATAAATGCAAATCGCTGGATAAGATATAAATTTTTATTTTACATTGCAACAACTATTTTAACAAATTGTCCACTCCACGTAATTTTAAGAGCAAATTTTTAACCACTATGATTCGATTATGCTTTCCAATTAGTTGCACTACGTTCGATCCTTCTTTAAAATAGAGCAGCGTTGTCACCTGACATTTTTTATTTCAAGATAATTCTTTTTTCGGTTTGAATTGATTCACTACTAAGCAAATCAGTAATGGTAATAGTCAATTGGCACGGCCCATTGGCAACCCGAGAAAAATCTATCGAGAGATAAATTTGTTGAAATTCACTTTCACCTTCACTTTCAAACGAACTGCCGATGCTGTTTTGTATTTGATTTTTCCCTACTAATCGGCTGAGATATTGAATTGCCGAACTCAATGAAGACCGATACAAATCAGACATGGATGATACTTCATAGCTAATGCGAAATTTAGTATGATGATTGTCAGAGAGCGTGAGATAGTAAATTTCAAAATAAATAAACAGCGGACGCTGCTTATTGATGGTACTGCCGATGTAGGGCACAACTAACAAGCTATTTGGTTTTAATTTTTGTTGTCTGGAGCCGCCTTCAAAAATATCCGAAGATAATTGAAGATCGCTGACGGACAATCTCTGATTTGGAAACGGCTTGACATGCAATTGTGCTCTCAAAACAGCTAATGTTTTGCCACCAATATTATCGAACTTCAAAGCAATATTATAATTGCCGGGCGCTAATTCTTCATCGTGCTGATTGATATAGAACTGCTTCGTAATTTGGTTTTTATTGGCAGCAACCAAATTCAGCACTTCCTTTTTATGTAGCACCTTGGCAAATTTGTCATCAAAAATTGTCAGCTCTTTCTCCACTTGAGTTCTAAATGATGCCTGACCTTCTTGGTGAAAGGTCAATTCACTCAGAGGAAAGGCATAGTAAAACTCGGCACGTGAGAGACCATACTCTCCCCGGAAAACAGAACTGTATAACTTGGCATTTAATGGTTCTTTGTGATAGCGGTAGCTAAAGGTGGCAGGTTGAGCGGTTTGAAGGATCAATTTTCGCTCCGCGCTCATATCTTCAATTAGACGATAAAAAGTTGACTCTGAGGCAAAACCAAACGATCCGTTTAAGACGTCTCGGAAGCTCGAATACATTTGATGCAGATTCTCCCTCTCCGTATATAAGGCTGCAGCTGCCTGAATTTTTGAGTTAGCAGGGCCAGCGCTGATGGCGTCCAATAAGCTGATTACTTCTCTGAACCCAAAACCGATTTGATCGACAAAATCGATAAACAAATTTTTATTATAATAAGCCCAGGTTTCGTTATCGCGAAAATCCTCGCCGATACCATTCGAGAAAACCTGATCGTCAGGTCGACCGTATTTGATAAAATATTTTCCTCGGTCATCAAGAAATAAGGGCGGGACCATATTGGCATAATGTCGTTTGGCGTATTCACAGCGGGCAAGGTACTCTTCATAACATTCATTATTATCCGTATTGGGCGTCGGATCGATCATGTTCCAATATTTTTTCTCCCATAAATCTTTTTCTGAAGAAGAGACGATTTGATGATAAACCGCGCGCATTTCTTCTGAGAGAATAAGACAAAAAGCACTTTGCTTTTGCTTTTCATCCTTAAAGATTTCTTGTGTTTGTAAATTGCCTATCCAACATAATAACATCAACAATGAATAGGCGCCTTCTTTTCTCCCAAAAATAGCCATTATCTTATCA
>CAZNDR010000177.1:0-8219 GCA_964571835.1 uncultured Cytophagia bacterium
ATGGAAAAAATATGAATAGTGCACTCCGAGGGCAAATTGATAAATTGGATTTTTGCTTCGTTTGAGCTCAGTTCCCAGCCAGCATGAACGATGTAGGGATTGGGTACGACTTTGACTTTTTTTAATTCACTTATCTCCTGAGTTGCTTTGGTCAGTGCCGTAGTGGAAATGCGGAATTGGTCGCCGGTGATAAAAGGGCGTTTCAAAAAAATGCGCAGGGCATCGCCAACTTTCGGCGGAATGTTCACCATTCCCTGGTAGGTAAAATAGGATTGTTCTCTAATGGTCACCCGCAGCGTAAATTCACGGACACCGCTAAAAAAATCCCAAATATAAATGAGATCGCCGCTGGTCCAGGTATTTTTCAGCGAGTCGGTGGTATCGGTTTTGGCATTGTAATAAATATCCCATTTGGATTTTTTATTCAACACAGTATTCCAAATTTCGAACGGCGCGGTTTTTTTCATATAATAACTGGTATCCAGTTTATCAGTGAACCTGATCTCATATTCAAAAGGATATGGATCCCAGTTCAGCTTTCCACCCACGACGGCCCAGGTACAGTTTGAGGGTTCGCCGGTTTCATATTTGAACCAATAGGTGCTATCGTTGAGCACTTCCAGATCATCAAATCGTTGCACTGAAATTTGCAGCCCATCGAAAATTGTCCCCTCCTCGCCATTGGTATTGGTTTCAGTTTTTAAAATTAGTTCACCTGTCGTTTCATCAACCACATCATAAACTGCAAAACCGTGAGTCGTGTCTTCAAACGTCATCATATAATCATGACCGGTGACAGCATAGGGATCGATCACGTGCACTGCGATCGGCCCGTTGCCCGAGCTCTCACTCATGCGTTCCACTTTTAGGCTGGGCAACATAAAGTTACTTGCCTGTACGCCGGGAATCACTCTCACCAAATTGGGAGAAATAGTCGGATCCACTCCTTTTGGGCTTTCCAGCATTGACGAGATCGGTAATTGACGCGGATTTAGGCTCGCATCATCAACAATGCCACGGTCGTAAGCACAGACGCTGTACCAATAAGTTACACCATTGGTAACGGTTGTATCAGTCCAAGAATGAAACAGACCAAAGTCATCGCCCAATTTTTGAAATGGGTAAACTTTTTCATAACCGCTGATGCCATTATTCAAATCACAGCGCGCCACTGGAATAAAATTGATGAGTTTGCCGTCATCATCAACAATCCGTTCTCCCCAATCATTATGCGATGGATCTGACGTCGTGCGATAAATTTTATAGCCTTCAAAATCCAGATAGCCAGTGATAAAGTCTCTGGCGGTTTCAGCCGAACGATCCCAATAGAGTGTGACTTGGTTGTCTTGTGCAACCGCCGTAACCTTCGGCGGGGGTGGCCCTTCAGAAACGCGATAGCCATGCTCCACAATTTTACGGGCAATCTGAGCGCTGGATAAAAATTTCTGATAATCCAATTCTGCGACAATTCCAAACACCAGGTTAAGCGTGTCGCCACTCTGCCAATTGATAGGACCACAGGACAGAAGGTTAGAAGCGGTACGAATTCTTAACGATTTTATTCGCGCCGCATCATCAAAATTGGGATCGAGATTGCCCTGGCTATCTTTAAAAAAACAAGTGCGATCAAGCGACCAGCCGATGCCTGATGAGTCGCCAGCCAATATTTTATACATCAATTTTTCTCTTTCAAAATTATAGACGAAATTCATCGGAGAAAAATAGTGCCAGCCCGTTAGACCCAGTTCTTCCCCTTCTGGCTCATCAATTTCACCGTCACCATCGTTATCAAAATTATCTTTTTCTGCTAACGGCGTCTTCAATAATTGCACACCAAAAAAAGTTGATGTCTCGTCGCCCAGACCACCACCATTGTAATTGTAACTCAAATTAAAGGGAATAATTTCATCAAATTCCTCGCTGTAGCCGTTTTTAATGTAATTGGTAGTTAAAAATGATGGTGAATAACCACCGGCAATTCGATTTTGTGATTCATAATAAAGCCCCAGATAAACTGCCGAATAATTCCATTCACTGCTGTTAATTATTTTAAGATCAAAAAAGATGATGTTCGAAGCGCCTGCTCCTTGAAAACCAATTACTTCAGCCATCACTTCAGCTCCAATAGCATAACCTGGCTGTTGTCCGTATTTCCAGCCAAATTCATCGATGAATTCTTGGCTGGGATAATAGGTGCCAGCCTTAGCTTTATCATCAAAAGTGATAAAGCACACTTGATCACCTAAAAATTCATTTTCCTTGCCGTCAGCCGTGAGCGGCTCTTTCTTCCAATTGCCTGGCCATTTGCGAATTCCAGTGAACGCATCTCTCGGCCAGGTTTTTTCATAATCATTGGTCGGTGCCAGTATAAAATCAAAATAAGGCGATGCTGGGTAAACATCGCTATAAAGCAATTCATCGGTATAAAACAATCCTTTGGAAGCATTGATCGTTGACCAGTCTGTTTCCGTAGCATCAAAGACAAAAATTCGCCTCCATCTATCATAATCAATTGGCTCAAATACCGAACCGGAAACGGTTGGGCCTAAAGTGACATATTTCTGCAAATCAGGCCGCCAAATCTGCGGCGCCCAGGGTCCATCAGGAATGCCGATCCAAAGGTCCAACTTTTCCAGAAAATCCCAATTATCGAAACGCGCGCTTGGCATTCCTGTTTGCTTATCTTGTGACGGACAAAATCGGCCATTATTCAAAAAGCCAATTTGCAGAGCGGATTTATTGATGAAACCACCGATCAGCTCTTCTTGCCAGTTCTCTTTATTCAATGACGAATGGTAAATTTTACCACCGCTTGCTGGCAAAGCAGATAGATTTTCTGCCAGAAAAAATGATAATATGCCTATCCCCATGAGCCAATCAAAAAATCCAGATTTAGTTTTCAATTTTGTTCCTTTTTAAAAACCACCATTTTCATCTCTCACCTGCCATTCAGTTGATTAAAAAAAAATTCGTTTAATAATAATTTTGTAACGACTCAGCTATTAGATATTCTGGAATATATCGGAAGCTGCTAAAACGGCTAAATGCTTTAGCATGTACTCTATCCCCTCGTTGAAGCATGGTGCCAATTCAAAATAGAACCAACAGACCAGAAACAAACAGCCGCTTCAGCAGCTTCAAGAAAACCTAAGCTAAGTGACAACAAAGTTTATTGTACAAAAAAAGAGCTTTTAGTCAATAAAAATTGGCTATTGCCTAAATTCCAAAAGTATTTGCCTCGTCTCGATCTGGCTTAAAAATCAGAGCGTATTGTAATACAATTATGGATAAAAATCAAGAAAATAAAAAAGTGAAAAAAAAGGTCGCTGAGAAGAAGTTGGAAAGAAAGTTTTCCTGGGCAGCAAAAGGTGACTAATTGTTTTCGACCCAAAACTTTATTCGCTGCAATGAGTCAAGACTTCGTCAATGATTTTTCAGCCTCATTGCATCTGGCAGCACTTTTTGTTTTGCACCAGTCTGTCAGCCATGCGATAGCCACCGACAGATTGAAAAGCTGACGCGCTGCTATCATTGCAAAGCTATGTGTCCTCAAGGTTGCCTACAGCAAAAAATCATTCTGTAGAATTTGCAGCGATGTTTTCCACCACAGGGAAAAGAATGATGTCGCTGGTTTTTAAATTGAGCAAATCTTTATCAGGATTATATTTGCTCACCAGCCAATAAGGCACATTAAAAATTTCATTACACAAATTCATAATATCATCGCCTGCTCGAATCTGATAACTTTTTATCTCCGTCACTTTGAAGGTAGCAAAAAAATCCTCTTCGATGGAGCGATGAAACTCCAATCGCTTGTGACGAAAGGTCTCTTCTGATACACGTCGAAAATCAATGATTATTTCCTGCGCCAACTGTATCTCTTCATCAAAATTCATTTTGTTCAATTGGCGGAGATCCTGTGTTGGTATTTGCAGCCAATCAGCAAAATGGCCTAATGTTTCATTTGGTTGGACAACAATTTTGGCTATAGTTTTGTTTTCTGATCCTGCATCATTTGCTTTATCGTAAACTTGTGGGCCGAAAAGCCTCACGCCTCGAACATTGGATTCGTCAATTTTGAGATGCGCATTCCGGCTGATGCTTTGCGCAAATGCAGTTGATTTCTCAGAGCTATTTTCCAAGCTGCTTTCAGCTTTGATTTTAAGCAATTGGCCCACAAAAATTTGATTGGCGCTTTCCAATTGGTTCATTTCCATCAATTCAGTCGGCGGCATTTGGAATTGCTTGGCGATTCTATCGAGAGTATCACCATATTGGACCTGATACCAATCGGCTGATGATTGCTTTTGAAATTTTTCATTGCCGGGAATTTGGGCGTAAGCAAGCGCTGGATCGAAATTATCGCGAAACGGTATTTTTAAAAGAAAGCCCTTTGGTATGCGGCGTTTGGATGATAAAACACAGGATCGCAGCGACGGATTGAGCTCTTCTATTTCTTCGACCGATACGGCTAATCGTTGTGCCAGTGTTTTCACTGAGACATAGTTGGGAAGTTCAAAAGTGAAATATTTTCTCGGCTCTTCAAATTGAATGTCGCCAAAATAAATGCGGTAATTTTCTTCGACTTCTTTGGCAGCAATAAATTCGGCATAAAAGTTTCTCGAGGCAAATTTGAACGACGGGCTTTGATATTTTTCAACGATGGTTCCTAAATCATCAGTTTTTAAAATAGCGACGGCGCGCTCCATACCATTAACGCCATGATTGTAGGCAGTAACGGCTAAAGGCCAACTGCCAAGTTTCTCATAATTCTCTCGTAACAATTCCGCCGCCGCCTCTGAAGACTTAATGGGATCAAGTCGCTCATCGACGGTATAGTCTATTTTCAAAAAGCGCCGCCCGGTTTTTCTGGTAAATTGCCAAATTCCGGCAGCACCATACTTGGAATAAGCTTTATGGTAAAATGAAGATTCGACATGAGGCAACGCTAATAATTCCAGCGGGACATTATGCTGCTGGAAAATTTGCTTCATTTGAGGTAAACAGTGCTGTGCTCTGATAAGACCTTTTCTAAACTGGTCGCGGAGCCCTTGTTGCGCTCTGATATTTTGCGCTGCTTGCCGGAACTTTTCTGGTGTCGTCTCAGGAATGAATAAATTATAAACAATTCTATCTTCGGCTGCCAATAGATCAGGTCGAATGTCTCTTGCTTCAGCTAATTTAAGCAAAATTCGTTTATATTTATTTTTGATATTTTCTATTTCCTGCCATCGCTGAGGCGGAGAAATTTTGTTAGTGCTTATTAGGTCATGCTCATCATAAATTTCATAAACAATATTCAAATTTTGTGAATCATGAATAATGATCTGATCCTGATCATAGAGAGTATAAACGTTTTTCCAAAACTCGATATTGTCTCTGAGATTTTCCGGTATCGGAAAAAGCTCACTTTCTGAACCAGCCATTAATAAATGTGTCACCTGATTACAATAAAAAATTGCTGCAACAAAAAATGTGCGCATCAGCGAATGAAGCCTCGTCCCTGTTGTCATCTCCCGCTTTCTACCTGCTAATAAGTCAAGTTTATTTTGTGTTCGGACCATTCCCCTATTTTAGTTAAGGTCTTTTGTAGCTCGATTGACGCAAATAAAATGCCAGTTTTTGTAGACAAAATTTACCAATCGTCCCATCAAAGATCAAACTCACCGCTCTCCAGGATGTCATTATCATTCTCGATCTGATTGATATGTCGCGCCTTGGCTGGATCATCTTCAAAAATTCGTTCTATTATTTCGATAAGTTCTTGCTTGTCTTTATGCTGAAGCTGACCTACCAAGGTGCCCATATTGATAAAATTTTCACGATCATTCACCCAGCAATAGAGAAGCGCTACTACATGATTACAAACGCCTTCGCGATAGCCGCACGAACATTTTGATGAAATTTCATTTTCATGAGCAACAATTTCAACCTGATATTCATCAGCTAATTCTCTTACTACCCCAGAGATGCGATTATTGGAAACTATCGCTTGCGTTATTCGCCCGCTGCAATAATAATCCCAACCCAGACCATTCGTATTCTCCTGGTCGAGTAGGGCAATCTGCCGTTCGGTAATGTTATCGAGATCCACTGAGATGGAATATTTTTTTGAGGTCATTTTCATTTTGATAGATATAGCAGCTCAAATTGCTGATAAAATTACGCCATTAATATAACCGAAAATAAACAAAAAATCAAGTTGTTTATTTGATAGTTTTAGCAAAATCTCGTCTGAAGTTCTATTTAATAATTTTTTTTCGCTGCCAGCTAAGAGAAAAATAAAAGCTTGCCTATTCGCTGCTAAAATGTTAGCCCCTGTCAATCCAAATTGGATTGGTCAGGCATTTAAAAAGTTTTCCTTTTTCTGATCGAGTTTGGATTTCGATTCTCAAATAGCTCTTTTTGGGCAATTGGGAAATAGCAAATTTTTTTTGCCACTGGTAGGGATCGTCAAAGGATTTGATTTGTGAATAATCAAGCTCCTGTTTTCGTTCCAAATTTCCCAATATCAATCTGACCAGTTTTAATTTGCCAAATTCGGAGGAGGATTTGGCCCGCATCATTAATTCAAATGAATTGCCGTTAATGGTGTCACCAATTTTTGCCACTTCACTGCTTTCGTTTTTCAGCTCGAGATCAGCCATCGGCCCTGTGCTGACCAAGGCATGGTTATTTTTTATTTCGGCGACAAGATTTTCCAGGCTTAATCTATCTTCGAGGTAAACACCGGTTCGCATATTTCCAAAAATCTGGTCACTTGATTCTCGCAGAGTAAAAAAAGGAAAACCGATCTGACAAAAGCGATTGAAATTACCGTGGGCGTCGTTGCCGGCAATCAGGCTTAGCTTTTTTCCGGCAAGCAGCAATTGGCTCCACCGCTTTGTTCCATTTAATAATTCCTGGTATTCGCCATTCCAGATTTGAAAGCCATCAAGTCGAGGAAACAAATAATCCTGCTTTTGCCACCTGCCACGACGAATCAACAGCCTTTGCAGAAAGGGGACTTTCATTTCCGGATGTCCAGCAATGGCTAACGCCTGCTTTTCCAATTTTTCGAGAATTTCTCCAACGGACAAATCCGGTTTAGTTTTTAACCACCGTTCAGCACTATCACCTTTGCCAGGGAAAAAACGCTGACTATTGATAACGAGCAGATGGACATTTCTGTTTTTAGCATTGCCAGCAGATATTTCTTCGCCAGGCAGGATGACAAAATTTTCCCACCTCGAATTCAGTTGGGCAATCTCTTTTTTCATCTTGTGCCACTTGCCGATTTTCGGATCATTCAGTACAAAGGAGTCTTCTCGGTCATCAAGGTCGTACGAGTGATCGGTCACAGCGAAAAAATCCAATCCCATCGCTTGGGCTAACTGTGCCGTCGCTGATAACGGCGCACCAAATTCGACCTGATCTTCAGTGTAGTTGCTGTGATAATGGAAATCACCAAAATACCAATTTTTAAAACGCGGCAATGGATCGCTAGCCAAATACACCTCTAATGGTCGATGAGAAGAAAGCCGGTAATTATCATTAAGATAAACTTTGGCTTTGCCATTTGTTTTAATTCTAAATTGCACATCGATTTGAACTTCACCGGTTAAAAACTCAGGCGCAGCAACATAAACAATCTTGTACCAGAATTTTTGCTCGCTAATCCTTTCCCCTATCGTTTCTGTTTTGCTGAAATAATTACCTGTCCTGGTTGAAAGTTGGATCAACACCGAGTCCAGTTGGATGGGAAAGCGATTGCCATCTTTGACCAGCAATAAAATGGGGACAGGTTGTCCCGGCTCGATCCGTCGTGGCGCATCAGCGATGATTTCCGGCTCTTTTTTGAACAAGCGACTGTAAAGACCCTTGAATTTATAATGGGTTTCGGCGTAAAGAAAAAAGGGGAGAATTATATCTGCCATGAGATCGAGCATACGATGAATATGTAAAAATATTTTTTTGTGATGGATTAAAAACGTTGAACGCAAAACATTGCCGAAGCGGCTGCACCCGACACGCTTTCAGAGGATCGAATAGCAAAATAAATCCGCTCTTCGCGATGGTGGTAAGTTGTACTATTTTTACTTACTCTTTTGATTCGCAGCTTAAACATATACTTTTTCCCAGGAAAATAGTTTCACTTACTGATAATGCAGAAAATGCGGGTCATGTTTATTTTAGTAACAAAAATGACGCGGGTATTTACATTTATGGGGGTATAAAGA
>CAZNDR010000178.1:0-8188 GCA_964571835.1 uncultured Cytophagia bacterium
AACTACAGCAACAGATGAAGCAGAGAATGCGGTTTGAAAACATCGCTGCTATACCATATGTGAAATCAGCCTTAAATCAGGAGCTCCAAAGAGCAGGGATTATCATTAACACCACACCCATAGGCATGTATCCTGAAGTGGAAGCCTGTCCAGTGGATGATGAAATTAAATTTCCACCAGGAATTTTGGTTTATAATTTGATCTATAATCCCTTAGAAACAAAGCTTCTCCAAAAAGCTCGGAGCGCTGGCGCTGCTGTCCGCAATGGATTGGACATGCTTATTTATCAGGGATTGGAATCACTAAAAATATGGACCGGCGCTGAGTTCGAGACAGAAACTGTTGTTTCTGAATTGAGAGAGTTTTTAATACAAAAAATAAAGGCTCAATAATACTTGATGAGCTAGCTTGCTTTGTCGCTACCGGATGAATGACAATCTCAATGCGAGTCTGGAAGGCGATTTTATTGCAATGACTCTACTAATAGTTAAGCTTTCGCATTTTGCATGTCGAGGAAACATTTTTTCTGAAGCAAACTTAATATTAAGGACATAACAATTGAAAATAGGATTTGACCAAAATATTTATCTGCTTGGTTTTATGGGTTCAGGCAAAAGCACAATGGGTCCTCTACTGGCAAAAAAGCTTAAGATGGCTTTTTTTGACACCGATGAATGTGTAGAGAATAAAAGCGGAAAATCCATTGCCCAGATTTTTTTAGAAGAAGGTGAGTTTAGCTTTCGAGAGCAAGAGCGTTTGTGCATTGACATGGTTTCGCATCTGCACCAGTTTGTTGTCGCGATTGGCGGAGGTGCTGTGATGTTTGCCGACAATTGGCTTAACATCAAAAACTCTGGGCTTACTGTTTATTTGAAATGTCCTTTTCACGCTATCTGGGATCGCATCAAAGAAAGCAAAACAAGACCGCTTCTATCAACCAATAATAGTCAACAGCAATTTACTAAAATGAAAGAGCTTTTGACAAAGCGTCTGCCATTTTATGAAAGAGCAGATTTAATCTTCCAATGTCAGGAAGGTGAATCCGCTATCGAGACGACCAATCGGCTTGCAAGACAATTGGAGGATTTCATTTGAGAAAAGTGGTAGTCGATTTGAAAGTTAATAGTTATCCAATTTACATTCGACAACATCTGCTTCCAGAGATTGGCTATTTTTGCCAAAGACATGGGATAAGAAAAAAAATCGTCTTAATAACGGATGATACGGTGCAAAAATTATATGCTCAGGAAGTGGAGAACCAGCTCAACAAAGCTGACTTTGAAGTACTCAAAATTTCTGTCTGTCCAGGTGAGCAATCGAAATCTTTGTCAACGGCGGACAAAATATATGAAAAATTAATTGTGGAAAAAATCGATCGCCAGGCCTCCATTCTCGCGCTTGGCGGCGGGGTTATCGGCGATCTGGCTGGTTTTGTGGCTTCAACTTATAAACGTGGTATTGCTTACTTTCAGATCCCCACGACATTATTAGCACAAACCGATAGCAGCGTCGGGGGAAAGGTCGGCATTAATCATAAATTGGGAAAAAACCTAATCGGCTCATTTTATCATCCGCAATTTGTGTTGATCGATCCAGCAGTTTTGAAGACGCTGGGCCGCCGTGATGTCGTTTCCGGGCTTGGCGAAGTAATTAAATATGGATTGATTTGTGACGCTGACCTATTTGAATTAATAAAGATAAATTTTCCTCAAATGGTAACAATGGATCAAGCCACGATTATCGAGGAAATTATTGGACGCTGTTGCCGCATCAAAGCAGACATTGTGAGCCAAGATGAAAAAGAATGCGGCGTGCGCGCTATTCTCAATTTTGGCCATACCATAGGTCATGCCTTGGAAGCTGCGACAAACTATGAATATTTTCGGCATGGAGAAGCGGTTATTTTAGGAATGATGGCTATGGTCTGGCTATCCGCTGAGTTAAATGTAATGGCTAAAAGCGAATGTGAAACAATACAGAATTTTTTAAATAAAACAATAAAAATTGATTTTCCCAGCCATCTGACGCTAAGTCAAATTTTGCAATCAGTTTATTTTGATAAAAAGATAATAGATAGACAATTGAATGTTATTCTGCTGAATAAAATTGGGTGTGCTATCATAAAAAGAGATATTAAAGAAAATCAGCTGCTACAGGCAATAAATTTTTTATGCCACAATTTCGGGAGACAATGAAATGAAAAATATTTTATTGATCAGTGGTCCAAATTTAAATCTGCTGGGCCTGCGTGAACCAGAAATATATGGCAAGCGTTCTTTAAATGATATTGTCAATGAGATTAAAAAATATATTGAAAATAAAGAGATAACTCTAAAGCACCTCCAGTCGAATCATGAAGGGAAAATTATCGATTTCATTCATAGAAACCGTACCTGGGCCCATGGCATTTTGATCAATCCTGGCGCTTTGACACATTACAGTTATGCCCTTAGAGATGCTATTAGCGCAGTCTCTTTGCCAACAGTAGAGGTACATTTATCTGATATTACAAAAAGAGAGCCCTTCCGAAAAATATCCGTGCTTAAAGAAATCTGTCTAGGCCAAATTAGCGGACTTGGATTAGAAAGCTATTTTAAAGGTATGAATCTGTTAATTGATGAAATAGATCGCAGGCAGAAGGTGAATCTTCGACAATACACATTGTAATGATGACCGCGGCTAATTTTAATCGTTATCTTGTTCCGTCTTTAGGCTGTCTCGAACTACTGCTAAAATGCCTGATTGCGGGACGATGAGATATTTTTTATCTTTATATTCAATCTCCACAGCTTCCTTACGCAAAAAAATTGCATAGTCTCCCACTCTCACCTGCAGTGGAATATATTTCGTTGAGGCTTCAGATTTTCGCCAAGGTTCCACATTTTCAGCTTGTGGTAGAATGTAGCCTGGGCCTGTTTTAACTATATGCCCGCTGTGCACTTTTTCTTTTTCAGACATACCTTGCGGTAAGTATAAGCCGCTTTCGGTTTTACTTTTATCAGTATCAGCAGAGATAAGAACTTTATCTCCAATAACAATGATTTCTTTCCCTAATTTCATAACGACGATGCCCTCCTCGGCAGCATCCATCGGACACCACTTTAATCAGTTTTATACGGCACGGCAAAACCTTCTTCCAGCATTTTATCGTTGACATTAAAATATTTGCCCTGGTCATTTAATGACCAGAATTCGCCAAGATATCTACCGTATTTTTCTTTTTTATCTTTTTTCGTTTCGACAAAAACTTCTTTATCGAGAATAAGTTGCCTGAGACAATCTCTTGATTTCAAGCCCTGATCGCGAGTTTCGCCGCGTAGCTCTGGTGCATCAATGCGCGCTAACCTGATTTTTTCATCGTGAATCCAGGTATGCAATCCCAAATCAATATCCACGGTGCACGTATCACCATCGTAAACACCAGTGACCTTTGCTTTATAAAAATAAAGTTTTTCTTCCATCGCTTCTCCCTTTTTGTTCTAAAATAAAAGTGCTGCGGCGCCTAATAAACCGGCATTGTCTCCCAGAGAAGCTCTCTGGATGCGCAGATGCTTTTTAGGCACATTGTTAATATTTCCAAATAAATTTTTCTGCAGCGATTCTTGGAAAAATTCCCAGGCATTACTGATGGAGCCACCAATTACTAAAACGTCAGGATCGAGCAAATTGACCATGATAGCTAAAATTTTGCCCAGATGTTCTCCAAACTGATCAAAGGTCTTTATCGCCAATGAATTTTTTTCCACAGCTAAAAAATAAATATCTTTTGCCGGTAATTTTTTGCCGCCGTTCTGTTCAAAAAATCGACTCAGTGTCCTTCCTGAACCGTATTCTTCAAAATTTGCTTCAGCGTACGGGCTGCACCACACTTCGGCGGCCGTCCCGGTCGCGCCGATGTAAATTTTTTTATTAAAAACAATGCCGCAGCCAAAGCCTGTCCCCAGCGTTACGCCGCAAACAATAGAGGCGTCTTTTGCAGCGCCAAAAAAAGCTTCACCCAACACAAAGCAATTGCCGTCATTATTTAGTTCGACAGGCTTCTCGAAATGCTGTGCAATCACTTTTCTCAAAGGATAGTTTTTCATCGTTGGCAGATTGGGCGTATCCAGTAGAATGCCATTTGTTATATCCAGAGGCCCTGGTGAACCGATGGCAATGCCTACAATATCAGCTAATTTTAAATCGGCAGAAACAATTGCCTTTTCGATTGCACTTTTCATGGTAGCAACAATTTGCACTGCTGGACGATTACTCTGGGTAGCAAGCAGAATTTCTTGACCTAAAATTTTCCCCTCACTATTGACAACTCCAGCTTTAACTTTGGTCGCACCAAAATCGATGGCGACGACTTTTTTGCTATCCTTCATGAGCAATTTTCCTTATGATTTAAAATTTTGTTCAAAAACTTGACTTAGAATTTCGCAAGCATTCTTAATAGTTCGATCATCAGTACAAAAAGAGAGACGAAAATAGCCTTTTCGTCCAAACCCCAGGCCCGGCACAACCAGCACGCGATTTTCTTTGGCCAAATTGACAAAGGCTAAATCATCTCCGCCAGGAGCTTTGGGAAACATGTAAAAGGTGCCCATTGGCGCAACAATTTCATATCCGGCGTTGGTCAAAGTTTGAAAAATATAATTTCTTTTTTTCTCATATTCACTGATATCTACTGTTATGTTCAATAATTTAATAACAGCCTGTTGCATGATTGCGGGTGCATTCACAAAACCAAGAATTCGTGTACAAAATATCAATCCACCAATGACGTCCGCTACGGAGCACATGTTCGGATTGACAGCAATGTAGCCGATACGGTTCCCCGGGATCGCTAACGATTTTGACCATGAGTAAACCAAGAAGCTATTATCGTATAGCGGTACGATCGAAGGCACATCAACACGGTTAAAAGCAATTTCTCGATAAGGTTCATCAGAGATCATATAAATTTCTTTGTTAAAACGTACTTGCTGTCGATTCAAAAATTCGGCCAATTGTTCCATATCATTTCTATCATAAACGACACCGGTTGGATTATGTGGAGAGTTGAGGATGAGTGCTTTGGTTTTTTTAGTTATTTTTTTTTCTAGTTCATTGAGATCAATTCTGAAATAGTCATCGGTTTCAGCAATGACAACTTTTCCATGATGATTTCGAACATAGAATTGATATTCAGAAAAATAAGGTGCAAAGATAATGACCTCATCACCCTGATCCAATAGCGTTCGCAAAATAACGTTAATTCCACCTCCGGCACCACAGCACATAATGACATTGTCTTTAGTTATCGAAAGAGCGCCTTTTTCCGTCAAATGCCAGGCGATTTTTTCCCGCACTTCATCAAAGCCAGCATTGGACATGTAGCGGTGCAATCCGGAATGCTTAACCGAGGCAATGTGTTCCAGTTCAACAAAAAATTCATCTGGCGGTTCTAAAATTGGATTTCCGAGACTCAAATCAAAAACATTTTCCGCGCCATAAATTTGCCTCAATTCGTTTCCTGTTTCGAACATTTTTCGAATCCAGGAGCTTTGCTTCATGGCATGACTAATATAGTGCGATATCATAGAGTTAATCCTTGTCGACGATATTCAAAATTAGGCCGAAAATCATAATTGGTCAATCTCGGTCATCAGGACATCGATTATTTCGTGCTCCGGGATGGTTTTGATAATTTCACCTTTTTTAAATAAAAGAACTTTTCTTTTTCCGCCGGCAATGCCAATATCAGCTTCTCGGGCTTCGCCAGGTCCGTTGACCACGCATCCCATGATAGCGACAGTAATCGGCTTGTTATAAAATTCCAATCGTTTTTCAACTTCACCAACCACATTGAACAGGTCGTATTCCAATCTGCCACACGTCGGGCAGGAAATAATGGTCACACCATGTCGTTTCAATTTTAGGGTTTTGAGAATATTAATTCCAGCTTTTATCTCTTCTATTGGATGAGCGGTGAGTGAAACTCTTATTGTATCGCCAATTCCTTGCTCGAGCAAAGTACCGATGCCAATGGCTGAGCGAACCAATCCAGTCTCTTTGGTGCCTGCCTCAGTTACGCCGAGATGGAGAGGGTAGTCAACCGCTGCGGCGATTAGCCGATTAGCGTCGATCATCATTGGCACATCGGAAGCTTTCATGGCGATGATCAGATTGGTAAAATCAGCATCCTCACAAATATGGACATGACGCAGGGCGCTTTCGACCATCGCTGCTGCGCATGGTTGACCATATTTATCCAATAAGTCTTTTTCTAATGAACCGGCATTGACACCAATACGAATAGGGATATTTTTTTCTTTTGCTTTAGTAAGCACGCTTTTAATCTTTTTTGTATCTCCAATATTGCCGGGATTGATGCGAACTTTGTCGACGCCTGCGTCTATAGCCATCAAGGCTAATTTGTGCTGAAAATGGATATCTGCTACCAACGGGATACTAATTTGCTTTTTGATCGAGGCAAGCGCTTGCGCAGCTTTTTCATTGGGAACTGCAACGCGAATAAGATCGCAGCCAGCATGTTCTAATTGGATGATTTGTTTGACCGTGGCATCAATGTCTGAAGTTTTGGTATTAGTCATTGATTGAACAGTAATGGGAGAGAGGCCGCCAATTTTAATTTTGCCGACTTCAATTAGTCGAGATTTTCTTCTTTTAATGGAGTGGTGAACAAAATCTTCATTCTTTGTTGACTGCATAACAAAATTTGTTTTTTGGGTAGTGAATGAATTGGCTTGGCAAATATAATAAAATATCAAAATAAATGCAATGAATATTATTCAAAGATTTAAAATTGAATAATATTATTTCAGCGACATGAATTTCTGAAAGGAGAATAGTTCAGCGGGCGAGTTTGTTTTTGATTCTTCTTTGCCGATGAAGCAAATCTGCTCGCTGCTGGTGCAAACAGTCATTTGTGCCCAATTGTTCTATTAAATCTAAATTCTTCAGCGCCGCGTCAATAATTTGCCAGGCAGCTCTAAGATCATTTACCTGATGCTCATAATATTTGGCAAGTTCCACATAAGGCTCAAGACGGAAATTGCCTGCCTTGATGAGCTCGTGCCATAAGTTGACTGCTTGTCCGATCTGACCAGCGCGTTTGTAACAAAAAGCTAATTGAATACCCAATGCTTTCTTTTGGATGGGATTAGTCTCAGATTTTATCAAATTCTCGAGAATAAAAATATGCTGCTGAAATTGATTTATGTTGTCATAGTGCTTGGCCAAGGTCAGCAAGTCAGTTTTTTGTTTCAATAGATCAAAGGGCGCTTTATGGATATGGTGCAGCAGAATGGTAAGCGAAACAAGCGAGAGGATATCGATTTTATTATGATAAAATACTTTTTCTAAGGGGCGCGCATCTTTGTTTCGAAGATACTCAAAATACAGCTGTGGAATGAGATAGGAAGGCACATCGCTGTTACGCTGGAAATTCATGATATTACGTTCCAGAGAGCCTAAGCTACAATCAGGCAGCCGATTCTTCCATACTCTCCTTGCGGCATGAAGCAAATCCAGATGCGGATAATGGCTGATCTTTGCTTTAATTTGATGAATGACAAATCGATCTTTTAATAGCGGCACATCATAGCTTTTCCCATTAAAGGAAACAAAGCCTTCAAATCTTTTCATTAATTCATTTAGCTCATTCAGCAAGACAAATTCTTCAGGAAAATCTCTCAAAAAAAATTGTTTAATGATGAATTGATTCTCCTCAAAATAACCGACACCAGCCAGGAAGATATAAGTTCCACTACCACCGGCCAATCCTGTGGTCTCGGTATCAAAAAAAAGAGCTCGGCGCAAATTCAAACGACATAGATTTTCATCTTTTCCCGCCAGCTTTAAAAAATGCGGATCTATTTCATCGATTTCTGAAATCGAAACTGCACCATGATTGGTATCTAAGCTTTGTATTATTGTTCGGACAAATGTTTGACCAAATTCTGAGGAAATGATCTCCCCATCAATCACATTCTCGATGGCAAAATTTGTGGTTGACTTTTGCGTTGGCTGAATTTTTGGTTGGCTGATATGTTCAATAAATTCTAATTTTTCTTTGATATTCATTGGATAAAATTCATACGATTTATATAAGTGACCATTTATAATACGAATGACCAGTCAAAAAGCTGAGTGAGCTAAAGCCCAACTGATTTCGGATTTCATAAGTTTCTCCGCCATAAAT
>CAZNDR010000179.1:0-8150 GCA_964571835.1 uncultured Cytophagia bacterium
AAAAAAGCAATAATAAGAAAAATGAGTGCAATAGAAACTCTTGGCTCAACAACAGTAATTTGTTCAGATAAAACAGGAACATTAACTTTAAATGAAATGACTGTTAAAAAATTAAAAACATTAAATTATGAATCACTGATTCCTCCAGCGTTTTTTCAAATTATTGATTATTTATTTATTCCAATTATCTAAATTCTTAGTCGAAAAATATTGAGCTAAAAATTCTTTTTTCCATTCAGAATAATTATTCTGCAAAATTGCCCGTCGTGCATTTTGGACTAATTTCAGATAAAAATACAAATTATGCAGACTCGCCAATCGCATGCCTAAAATTTCTTCAGCCTTGAATAAATGTCTTAGATAAGCCCGCGAAAAATTCTGACAGGTATAACAGCCACATTCAGAATCGATCGGCTGAAAATCATCTTTGTAAATGGCATTCTTCACCACCATCGGTCCACGACGTGTAAACACGGTGCCTTTTCTGCCATTTCGGGTTGGCATGACGCAATCGAACATATCTACTCCGCGCTCGATGGCTTCGACCAGATCTTCCGGCTTGCCCACGCCCATTAAATAACGCGGCTTTTGTTCTGGCAAAAGCGAAGTGCATAACGATGTCATTTCGAACATAACCTCCTTCGGCTCTCCAACTGAAAGACCGCCAATAGCATAACCAGGAAAATCCATTGCCACCAATTCGTTGGCGCTGCGCCGACGAACTTCCTCATAGGTGCTACCCTGAACAATGGCAAATAAAGTCTGCTCATGGCCAAACAGCGGATCACTCGCTTGGAAAGCGCTCAACGAGCGCGCCGCCCAATTCAACGTCAGCTCATTGGATTCCATTGCTTGATGCAAGGTGCAGGGATAAGTCGTGCAGTCATCCAGCACCATCATGATATCCGAACCCAAACAGCGCTGCGTTTGAATGACACTTTCTGGTGTAAATTCATGATACGAGCCATCAAGATGCGATTGAAAACGAACTCCTTCCAGTTTGATTTTGTTTAACTCCGCTAGGCTGAAAATCTGATAGCCGCCGCTATCGGTCAGAAGCGGATGCTGCCAACTCATGAATTTATGCAGGCCGCCCGCCTCGCGGATAAGGACCTCACCCGGTCGAAGATAGAGATGATAGGTATTTGCTAAAATTATTTGTGCGCCAATTATTGCTATTTCACCTGGCGACAACGTTTTCACACTGCCCTGCGTGCCTACCGGCATAAAAATCGGCGTCTCGACGATCCCGTGAGCCAGTGCCAGTTTTCCAGCTCTGGCGTGCGAGGTGCTATCTTTGTTTTCTATTTCAAAAATCAAGTTATATTTTTTGATGAACTTGGTAAATAGGTGATTCAATCTTATTGTTCTTTTTCAAACACCTCGCCAAGAAAAAATTTTTTCACCCGGATTTCTTGGCCTGAACATCAGCGCTTAACTGATAAAAATATCCACTGTTTCCGATAATTTGCTCACTGGCTGAATTTTGATGTTTGCTTTCTTTTTCAAAGAATGAAAGTTAGCAGCCGGAATGACAATCCCTTTGAAACCCAATTTTTCCGCTTCACCAATGCGACGTTCGATGTGCGCTACTGGTCTGATTTCCCCGGTAAGTCCGATCTCCCCAATTAAGACTGCATTCGGCGTAATGACCTGATTGCGAAAACTGGATACAATCGCCAGAGCGATGCCTAAATCCGCCGCGGTCTCATCAATCCGGACGCCGCCAACGGCATTGACAAAAACATCAGCGGTTCCCAATTTCAGACCAACACGCTTTTCCAACACTGCCAGCAACATGGACAGCCGTTTTGGATCAATGCCGGTGGCGCTTCGTTGCGGCAGGCCATAGTTCGAGGCAGTAACCAGTGCTTGTACTTCAAGCAGCAGCGGTCGCGTACCTTCCATGATGCTGATCACCACCGAGCCAGAAGCATCCGTCTTTCGTTGCGCCAGAAAAATCTGCGACGGATTGCTGACCTCTTCCAATCCTTTTTCGGTCATCTCGAAAACACCGATTTCGTTAGTGGAGCCGAAGCGATTTTTCGCGGCGCGCAAAATACGAAAATAATTCTGGTCGTCGCCATCGAACAACAGCAGCGTATCAACAGTATGCTCCAATACTTTCGGCCCTGCGATGTAGCCTTCTTTGGTCACATGCCCGATCAAAAAGACTGGTATATTTTTGCTTTTAGAAAGCTGTAAAAATTGCTGAGCACACTCGCGTACTTGGCTGATGCTGCCTGGCGCGCTCTCCAGCGCTGAACGATAAATCGTTTGAATGGAATCGATGACGACCAGTTTGGGCTGCAATTTTTCTATTTCGCTAAAAACCAGCTCCAGATCATTTTCTGGCATGATGAACAATCGATCAGAATTCACGCCCAGCCGATCAGCGCGCATTTTTGTCTGTCTGGCCGATTCTTCGCCCGCCACATAAAGCACCTCGAAGCCATTTTGTGCTAAGTGAGCCGCTTCCTGCAACATCAAGGTTGATTTGCCAATCCCCGGACTACCGCCGATTAAAACCAATGAGCCAGGAACGATGCCTCCACCCAATACGCGGTTGAATTCTTTGCTCTGACACTGATATCGCTCTTCCTGACTGAACTGAATTTGCGAGAGCGGTATCGGTGCCGTGCTCACTTTTTCAGCAGCCATACGATTGGCTGAAAGCGGCTGCACTCGCTCTTCGACCATACTATTCCACTCGCCGCATTCCGAGCAGCGCCCAATCCATTTGGGCGAGACAAAGCCGCACGACTGACAGACAAATTGTATTTTATCCTTTTTTGTTTTTGACATAATTAGATAATTTTTAATGGCTAAAATTATCAAATATTCTGCTAAAAGTCAAGATTTTTATTTTTATAAGCTATATAATTTATGCCGCTTAAGACAGAAGAAATGCTTTAAAACTTTCCATTTCATTGGTGAAACGAATTGATTTCTTCTTTTTAGCTAAGCAAGATTTCAGTGATGATGGCAATTCAATTTTTTGCTTGATTACTTCTTCAACAATATCCCTGCATTTTGCCGGATGTGCCGTAGCGAAAGCAATACCACAACAAGCGATGTCGGCCGTCTTCAAGTACTCTGTCAAGCCCCGGTAGCCGATCGCACTATGCGGATCCAAAATATAACGGGATCGTGCAAAGACATCGAGGATCGTCTCTTTGGTAATCTCATCAGAATAACTTTCAGAAATAATTACATCTTTTATGCGATTTATGCTGTGTCCAAATAAATCCATTATTCTGTCCCAATTGCTGGGATCCCCCACATCCATAGCGTTGGAAATTGTCTTTTTAGTAGGCTGGGGATGATAAACTCCAGTTCAAAAATAGCGCCGCATAACATCATTAGCATTAGTAGCAGCGATAAATTTCTCAACTGGCAGGCCAGTTTTTTTGCCAGCAGCCCACCGGTCAGATTGCCGAAATTGCCGCAGGGAACAGAAAATAAACTTTTTTTATTTTTGGCCTTTGCCCTGGAAAAGGCGTAAAAATAATAAAAAGACTGGGGGATCAGTCTGGCGATATTTATTGAATTAGCCGAAGTGAGCCATAATTTCGCTTTTATATCCGCATCGACAAAAGCCTGTTTGACCAGACGCTGGCAATCATCAAACGTGCCATCAATTTCCAGGACAGTAATAGTTTTTTTCAAAGTGGCTATTTGTTTTTCTTGCAAAGCGCTGATTTTGCCACTGGGGTAAAGAATGATTACCTCAATACCCGGAATTTCATAAAAACCGTTTGCCACCGCGCTGCCGGTATCACCAGACGTTGCCACTAAAATTGTCAATTTTTTATTTGCCCCGCGAATGAGAAACGACATCACCTGCGACAGAAAGCGGGCGGCAAAATCTTTAAACGCCAGCGTGGGTCCGTGAAATAATTCCAGCACGTACATTTCATCGCTCAGCTTCACCAACGGCATATCGAAATTAAACGATTTTTCTACCATAGTCTGCAGGACAGATTTCGGAAAGTCATCTTTGAGCAATTCGCAGGCAACTGAATAAGCAATTTCTTGAAACGACATTTTTTCGAAGTTTTCAATAAAGCTACTCGATAGCCGCGGCAAACTTTCCGGCATAAAAAGTCCACCGTCATCAGCCAACCCTTGCAAAACCGCTTGCTCAAAGCCTACCATTTGTCCCTTGTTTTTGGTGCTATAAAATCTCATATTTGCTTTGCTTCCAAAATTCTCGGACCCTGTTGATTAATTTTTGAACAATAGCTTTCTCCTTCCACGTCGATGGCTTTAAATTTGTCTCGAAAAACCTCCCCAATTTTTTAGGCTTTTTTATCCGACCTTGACAAAGCAAACATCGAGGGACCCGAACCAGAAATGCTGCAACCCAGCGCTCCCGCTTCGATTACCGCCTGTTTGATCTTGAAAAAGCCTGGTATCAAGATCGACCGAACTGGCTCAATGATGACATCCAACATCGAGCGGCCGATTAAGTCATAATCCGCTTTGAGCAGACCAGTGATAAGTCCGGCGATATTGCCCCATTGCACAATTGCCTCTTTCAACGAAATATTTTGTTTCAATATCTTGCGCGCATCTTCGATTCGAATCTCAAGGTGGGGATGGAAAATAGTGCAATACAATTCTGGTGGCGCCTCGATTTTGATGACATCAAGCGGCTGATAGCTACGAATCAAAACGAACCCGCTCAAAAGCGAAGGCGCAGCGTTATCCGCATGAGCCACGCCGCAGGCTTTTTTTTCGCCCTTTAGCGCAAAAGGCAAGAGCTGTTCCCTGCTCAACAGCTCGCCGAGTAAATAATTAGCAGCAACCACTCCGGCTACTGAACTGGCAGCACTGGAACCTAGCCCGCTGTTCAGCGGCATTTTTTTGTACAATTCAATTTCCATTCCCTGTTCAGATTTGAGGTGTTTTAACAAAGCTAGAATGGGAACAGCAGCCGTATTGTTCTTTGCCTCAACAGGCAGCTTTCTGCCATCGCCTTCGATTTTGGTAATGCGCACACCGGAAAAGGCAGATAGTTTGACAACGATTTCATCGCCGGGGCGATCCACCGCAAAACCCAGAATGTCAAAACCACAAGCGACGTTTGCCACCGTCGCTGGAGCAAAAACCCGAACCAGCTCGCTCATCGGGAAATGTTTCCTTTCTCAAGATTAAAAAATTTGTGATGAATGACATTTAATGCTTTTGGTTCATCAGCAAAATTCAAAACCACAGAAATGTTCAGTTCGGACGATCCTTGGGCAATGGCGATGACGTTAATTTCGCTCTCACCCAGCGCTTGAAATAATTTGCTGGCAATGCCTGGCGTTTGTCTCATATTTTCACCCACGATGGCAATGATGGATAGCTTTGACTCAATGACAATTTCATCCACCAATTTAGCCTGGCGTTCCAGGAAGAATTCCTGTTCGATCGTTTTTTTAGCGTGCGACGCTTCCTCCGGTTTTATCGCCAGACAGATCGAATGTTCGGAAGAGGCTTGGGTGATTAAAATGATATTTATTTTCTCCTTCGCCAGCGCCCCAAATAGTCGAGCCGCAATACCAGCCACACCGATCATGCCGCTTCCTTGAATACGCAATAAAGAGACCCGCTCAATCGAGCTGATTCCTTTTATTAAATAGTTATTTTTTTTTGCCACTTTTTCCCGGATCACAATGCCGCTGAACTGCGGCACAAAGGTATTCTTGATGCGCAGTGGAATCTTTTTTTCCAACGCCGGTTGAATCGTCGGCGGATAAATTACTTTGGCACCAAAATGCGACATCTCCATAGCTTCTTCATAAGTCATCTCGGTAATAGAGAAGGCGTTTTTCACTTTATCGGGATCGGCTGACATCACGCCGCTAACGTCAATCCAGATTTCTAAGTCTGCCGTCTCCAGCGCTGCGGCAAATAACGAGGCAGTCAAATCTGAACCGCCGCGTCCCAGGGTAGTTGTTTCATCATTTTCAGTCGAGCCGATAAAACCGGTGATGATCTGGATCTTTTTATTATTTGCGAAATGAGCCTTTATCTTTTCATAGGTCAATTGTTTATTTACACGAGCCAGTCCAAAATTTTCATCTGTTTTGACCAATAGCCGGCTATCCAAAAAAAATCAGCTGGGATATTTCTGCCTTTCAAGGCTTCGGCGATAATCGTCGCCGAGAGCTGTTCACCGAAACTCAAAATAAAATCCAGCGTTTTGTGAGTCAATTCTTTCACCAAATGGACACCTTGCAACACATCGGCTAATTCATTAGTCTTGACTTTAATTTGCGTCAACACCTGGCTTCTTTGTTGAACGCAAATCAAATCATTCATTGTTTCGAAATGTCGTGTTTCCAGCGCCGTCAATAATTCCTGATAGTGGTTTTGCCGAGCAGCAGTCATCTGGCTGATCTTTATCAATTCATCAGTGACGCCAGCAAAAGCTGAAAATACCACCGCGATTTCAGTTTTTGACTAATGTCTTGCTAGATAATGTCCAGAACATTTTTTATACGCTTGGCATTAGCCACTGAAGAACCGCCAAATTTCTTTATTTTCGTTAGGTCATGCTCCTTGATTGTTCAGCAATTTTTCTGCCTTTAGCACTACCCAGTAAAAATTAAGTCGATGGAAAAACTACCGGCATTTTTCGATCCAATTGCTGAAAGGTAAAGCGCAACCAAACAGCGGTAATAATTCCAGCAGCGACATCGGCTGTGGGAACTGATAAAAAAATGCCGTTCAAACCAAATAAAAATTTAAAAATAATGACCACAGGCAAGAAAAAAATAACTTGCCTGGCGATTGACAGCACAAAACCCGCCCATCCCTTTCCCATCGCTTGATACAGGGTAGCACCTATGATCTGAAAGCCAACAAGGGGGAGAAAAGCATTGATAAGCAAAAGAGAACGCTTGCCTTGCTCGATGACCTGTGGATCATCGCTAAAAATTTTAATACAAAATTCTGGAAACAGAAAAATCAACAGCCAGCCTGCAGAGCAAAAAAGCGAGACCAACATGGTAGCTTTCCAAAAAGCTTCTTTGACGCGGGCAATATTCTTGGCGCCAAAATTATAGCCGGCAATGGGTAGAAAACCGACCGAGGTGCCGATCATCGGCATGAAAAACATCATCACAAAACGATTGTTGATGCCCATGATGGCTAACGCAAAAGCGCCATAGCCTGCCAATAGTCGATTGGTCAACGCTGCTACAAAGCTGGCAGCAAAATGCCTGGTGAACGAAGGCAATCCAGCTTTGCCTATTCCGACTAAAATATTTTTGGTTGGCAGCCATAATCTAATTTCCAATTTCAAATGACTGGTTGGTTTGACAAAATAGCGAGAGATAATAAAAAGCGCTATGGCGCTGGAAATAATCGTCGCTTGCGCCGCTCCCTCGATGCCCATTTTTAGTGTAAAAATAAAAATCGGATCCAGCACACAATTCAGGATAGCTCCTGCTAACTGCGAGGTCATGGCAATGTTGGGATTACCTTCAGCCCTCGCACATTGAGTTAAAATCATATTGAAAACGAATATTGGCACTCCGTACATAATGGTCAAACCATATTCTTTAGCCTGTGTAATAGCGGTGCTATTTCTGCCGAGCACAGCTAAGAGTGGGTCTAAATACATGACACCAAGCACTAATAAAAATGCAGATACAATAACTCCCAGAAAAATTGAACCAGAAAATACCTGGTTTGCCTGCCGATATTCTCTTGCGCCGAGACTTCGGGAAATGTAGGAAGAAGCGCCAGTGCCTATCAGCAAGCCAAAACCCAGAACAAACATCTGCAAGGGGATGATTAAAGTCAAGCCAGCAATCGCTTCTGTCCCCAGTCTGCCCACAAAAATGGTATCGACAATATTATATAATGCCTGGGCTGTCATGGAAATAATCGAGGGCAGAGAAAACCTAACGATTAATGACAACATATTCTCCGAACCCATTCGTCCTAAGCGTCGCTGTTGGTCCATTTCTATCTTACTCATTTTAAAGGATAAAAAAAAATATCCCGGCAACTTTGGGATATTGAAATAAATTCTTTAGATCAACAGAGAATTGATCTAAAATAGCTGTTTAACATCTGGCAAAAAAAATATTTAAAATGGCTTACTTTTTATCCATCTGATTTTTAAGTCTTTCGACTTCTTTTATCAATTG
>CAZNDR010000180.1:0-8097 GCA_964571835.1 uncultured Cytophagia bacterium
AATATATATTGGTCTTCACTGCGACCAGCTCCAGAAGTTTGTTTGATAAAGGTTTCAAATTCGTCCCAGCTAACTTCCGTTTTGCCCATCCAGAAAGGACTAACTCTTACCTGGCGCTGCGGACCTTCGTCGGCGTCTCGAAAAGGTTCGGTAGCAGGACTACCCATGGTGAAGCTGCCGCCAGGAATGGCGATCATGTCAAAGCAAATAGTCGAGCCGGGTATTTTTTCAGTAAAGTTTACCAAAGAATCAACCCTGGTCGCTTCAGTGTATGTGATCAAATTTTCCTTGGTCGCTTCAGAAACAAGCTCCACTGGCTTTTCATGAAAATGTCCCACTTCCAGATGGCAATTGATGCAGCGTAATTTTTTAGCATTTTGTTCATAATAGAGATGGGCGTCTTGCCCCTTTGTAGACAACCCCTTGGAGAACAAATTTTGATGACATTCTAAACACGACTTTTCATAGGTATGATGTACAGCAAACTCTCGGCGAGATTTTTGCTCCCAGTTTATTTTCGAAACATCCTTAAACACCGTTCCCCAGATGTCTCGAATGCCGACTCGCGCTTTTTCGGTTAAGTAGGAGATGCCGCCTGGCGGCAAATGGCAATCCACGCAATGAACAGTCATTCCGCTTTTGGTATCTTTGTGTGGGCCCTGTTTCCAGGAAACGGATACGTGAGGATGAACATGGCACCAGTCACAGAATTTATCGGATGAAGTGTATTCCATAGCGGTTTTGCAAACAAAATAAAATAAGATTCCTAAAATAAAAGCCACAATAAAAACATAACGCTTCAAAAAGTACGTTGCACAAGAAAATAGGTTTAATGTCATTCGTAAAATAAAACTCCGCGCTTTATAAATTGACTGATAATTTTTTTCTCTGTGCCGCTGTGTCTCAGTGGTTATTTTTTAAAAATCATCACAATAGCGATAGGCATCAATCACAGCTTGTTCTCCCTCTTTGCCTGATTTGCTCTTGCCGTGTTCCATACAAAGAACACCTTCATAGCCTTTCATGTGCAAATGGCGGAATATGTTTCTGTAATTGATTTCACCGGAAGTTGGCTCTTTCCTGCCCGGATTATCGCCTAAATGAAATGAAGCGATTTCATCGTAAGCCAGGTCAATATTGGGAATCAGATTGCCTTCAGTAATTTGCTGATGGTAAAGATCGTTGATTATTTTGCAGCATGGGCTGTCGACTGCTTTGCAAATCAGGTAAGCTTGCGGGATTTTGGTTAAAAATAGACCGGGATGATCCCGCCAGGCATTCAGTGGTTCGAGCACCAAAATGAGACCGGCTGGCTCCACCACTTCGCAGCAACGTCTCAAATTTTCAATGACGTTAGCTGTTTGGTAATCCCACTCCAAACTTTCATCGAACCGTCCGGGAACTATCAACGCCCATTTGGCATTGAGGCGTTTGGCAGCTTCGACACCTTCTTTCATTTTCTCAATCAGCATTTGCCGGATTTCTTGATCGCGCGTCACAAACGATTTGACCTGAAAATCGGCATACAAGACAAATGGGCCCAATTCCATATTTCTTTTGGCGAGCTCATTGACAATTTTTTCCTGTAACGAGACCGGCTTGCCCATGATGCCATTGTCAAAGATCGCCCTGAATCCTTGCTCATCAGCAAACTTAATCTGATCGATCAAATCATTTCCCGCCAGCTCTCGGAACATGCCAAATCCTGGCGCATATTTTAGTTTGAATTTTTCATTTGCACGTGCTCGCTGGCTCGCTTTAAATGGCAGACCTGCAGCAACAGCAGCAGAAATAGTGAGCGCGCTGCCCAAAAAAGAACGTCGTGATACGTTTTTAATTTCTTTCATATTTTTGGATGCTCCTATTTTTTTCAAAAATTTTGCTTAGTGATGAGATGTTAGCTATTAGCATTAGTCCAATTTGTAAAACCCGATTTGGACAATACCGGTAAAATACAGAAAAAAATAGAACGCAGATGTCACTCCTAACACGCATTTGCCTGAATGAACGTAAAAAAAATCCGTGAAAATCTGTGTAATCCGCATCATCAGTGTTCTAAAGCACTGCATTAAAAATCATAATTCTTTTACATAGATATTTCTGAAATAAACCGGCGAACGGCTGTCATGATTTTGCAGACCGATGTAGCCTTCTCCGGCAAAATCTTTGATTTTCCCGCGCGGTTCAGCTTTCCAATCGACTACTAATTTATCGTTCAGTTCAACTTTTATGATGTCACCTTGAAAAGTGATTTTATAATGATTCCACTCACCCACAGGTTTCCAGGCTGCTTCGGTTGGCGCTTCAGCATCGTAAACAGCGCCAGTCTGATGAATCCCTTTGCCATCGTTGGCAATTTGAATTTCAAAGGAGTGGTAGATATAATCGTCATTAAAGGGCATGTCAGGCACTCTGATAAAGACGCCAGAATTGGTGTTTTCCTGTGAGCATTGAAAATCAAGCTCCAGCACAAAATCTTTGTATTTTTTCTCGCTGAACCAAAATAGCCCCATGCCGCCTTGCGATTTGAGCACGCCTGTTTCTTCATCTAAAAGAAAATAGCCGGGACCGTAATGGTTCCAGCCATGTTTATTAAACACGCCATTCTCAGATTTCAGAATCTGCTCATAATCTTCATTGAAGTGGGTGATGCTTTTGAGATAGTCGATTCCTTTTTGGATGGAGGCAGACGGATTATCGATTTCAGCTTCGTTTTCGTGTTCTACTGTCAAGTAGCCGCTGAAATTCTGCAGCGTCAACTCGGCAAGAATGTCATGGATATTAGCTTTGCCCTGGCCAAAGGGCACATCAATTGCCTCCTTGACGCCGAATTGAGCCAGGTCTTTTAAATGAACATCCAGTATTCGCCCCGACAAAAGTCGCAACGCGGCAATGGGACATTCGCCGCTGCGCATCCAGTGACCGGTGTCGGCGCAAGAGCCAATTCGTCGGTCTAAATTTCTGACGTAGCGATATACGGTTTCCGGCAAGGCAAATTTGGAGGGTTGCGGATGATTGTGAATGGCGATACGAATATTGTACTTTTTGACCATTTCTTCAATCAGGCGATAATCGTTGTAAGCTGGTTCAGTGATAATTGTTTTAATGCCCAACTTTTTGGCAAATTCAAACACCTTTTTCATGCTCACTTCGTTATTTTCAAAATTAACCACACCATAACAAACCAACGACAAACCGTTCTCTTTCAGTTTTTCTTTAACCAAACTGATATCACCGGGCTCTAAGTTATGATCGAAAGTGACGTTTGGTTTATCTTTGCTTAATTGCTGGCCGGGAAAAGCCTGAACATATTGAATGCCCAATAGTTTGATTTTTTCCAACGCTTCAAAAAAAGTAAATTTTCTGAACGTCCAGCATTGCACTGCAATGGGGAATTGTTTGATTCTGACTTCTTGGTAATTCATCGGTTTTTCCTTGATTTCAGATTTTTGTTGTTCTTCCGCTTGCAAGCAAGTAGCGAAAAAAAATAACGTAAAAATTAGGGACAATTTTAATTTCATAACAACTCCAAATTTAATTAATGATGTAAATGACTTGTTAATCTTAATCGATAAAAAGCATAACACCCGGATACCGCTGAGAGTACAAATTTTCACGGATTTAATCCGTGCTCATCCGGGTTATCCGTGTCATCCGTGTTCTATATTTTTTTAAGTGAGAACCTTATTTATTTATTCCTCGGATTCCATTTGCCGCGCGCCACCGCTGGGACAAAATTATCCAGATCCGGCGGCGGGAATGGGATTGTCTTTTCCTGCTCGGCGCTCAGGTAAGCTGCCATCAACAGCTCAGTGACATTCACGCCGTCGCTAAAATTTTCCGTCGGTCGCTTGCCTGCGAGAAAACTTTCCACCATGTGCCGATTTTCATTGGTGTATCCATATTCGCTTTCTTCGTCGCTGACGACCGGCATCAAGCCAATTTCAGCATTTTGTTTTTCCACCAGATCTTCGCCAGCTTTGCCAGATACATTACGGCTAAAAAATACTTTCAACGATGTATCTAGCGAATTAACTTGCATGGAATATTCCGGTCCCAGCACTTCCATGCTCAACCTCAGACCGGCGCCGACATAACTCCACGACGTGGTCGTTTCTACGACAACTTTCTTCCCTTTATCGTCTTCATATTCGATGAGCGAACGGGCAAAATCTTCGGCTGGACGATTGAGGTAATCCAATTTTCCTTTGCTATTTTTTGTCAATTTTTTAGCGTAGGCGGGGATTTGCCATTTCAAACAGGAGGTGTACGCTTGAACGGATTTGGCCTGAAGCGCCTGGCGCGGTGCACCCGGGGGCGTAAGCAAATAACGAGCTGTTTCCACCGAATGGCACATCATATCGTTGAGAACGCCGCCGCCCTGCAATTGACCTTCCCAAAACCAGGGTTCATGAGGTCCGCTATGCTCTTCAGCGGCGCGAGCAAGATAAGGTCGGCCGGTCAAAGCAGCGCCGCGCGTCCAGATAATATTTTTGCCGCGAAGGACACTGGGAGAAAATACCTGATCTTCCAGATAGCCGTCAAGCAGGTTAACTCTTTGAACAAGTTCTAATAATTTTTTCGCTTCTTTGACATTTCTGCCTAAGGGTTTTTCACAAGCCACGCCGATTAGTTCACCTTTGCCCGTTTCGAGAGCGTGGACAATTTCTTCCATCACTTCGATACGCGTATAATTGGGCGCACAGATCCACAGCGCATCGATATTGGGATCAGCGACCATATCAGTAATGGTCGAAAAAACTTTGCCGTCGCCAACTCCCAATTTTTTTGCCAGTGCGGCTGCATCGCCAGCAGCTTCCACTGGTTTGGCAATGACACCGTTCACGTCAGCATTGCGGACGCCAAGCCAGGAACGAAGGTGGAACTTGGTAATAAAACCGGCGCCAATAAAACCAACGCCTAATCTTTTTTTAGTCATGTTAAGCCTCCAGCTAAGATATCAAAATCATGAATTGTTCATTTACTCATTTATTATTTATCTGTGACCGATCGCGTATAAAAATATTTGCCACGCAAAGACGCCAAGCCGCAAAGGTAGCGCAAAGAAAATCAGGCACAATAACTTATTGTTTAAATGCAAAAGCAATATTTTAGGATGATTTATTCAAGATTTTCGGCAAATAGTCTTCTCTACTTTCCTATTAGAATTAAGCTCATTGCGCTCGTTTTGCGTCTTCGCGGCTGTGCGTGATGTTGGTTGCTTTCTATCCCTATGCTATCGCACAATCTTGGCTGGTTAATCTTTTCCACCAATTACGAATTAGCTTTATCACCCTTAAAAAAGAACGAGAAAAAGAAGGCGCATAAAATGGTTAAAATTGTCGGCACAAGAAAAACGTAAGTCCAGTTTGTCACTTTTGTCACTCCGGCCTCAGTGGTAAATAGTTGTTTGATCCAGCCGGAAAATTGCTGCCGACAAAATTACCAAAGCCGAGAATGACGATGGCAATGAAACTCTGGGCTGAATTTCTAATGTCAGCTGGCGCAACTTTATCGACATAAATATAAGCGGCAACAAAGAAAAAAACATAACAAAATCCATGCAAGGCTAATGACGCGATAACCAGCCAGGAGGGATAGCCGATGGTGAAAATGATGTATCTCAGTGGCCAGGCAAGAATGCCATAGATCATGGTTTTTCTGATGCCATACTTGCTGGTGAAATAGGATAGCAGAAATAACATGACAAAAATTTCCGCCACTTGAGCAATGACCATGTAGCCAGAGATATTGGCAGTAGCAACTCCGATTTTTTCCGAAGTGAGATAGGGGGCAGTCAACACGTAATAAAATTGCAGTTCAGTGGCAACAACAAAAGATATAATGAGGAAAATTAGAAAATTTTTGTCCTTTGCCATTTTCAATGCTTCTAAAAAAGCCAGCGGATGGGCGCCTTCTTTTTTAGGTGGAGTATGCGGCAACGCGAACGAAGTTAAGCCCATGATTAAAGAGAAAATTCCAGCAAGCATGAGCGTGTCGCCTTGGAAATTTATCGCTGCTGTTGATTTAGCAATATGTCTCCAACCCAATAGAATTAGACCCGCGGCTATCCAGCCAAAAGTTCCACCGACACGAACAACGCCAAATTCTTTCTCTGAATTTTTTAAATTGATAAAGGCGATGGAATTGGTCAACGCCAAAGTTGGCGCGTAAAAAACGCAATAGATGAACATCAGCCAGGCCAATAAGGTGTAGTCAGTCATGTACGACATCCAGATCAGCAGGCCGCCGCCGATGAGCTGCAAAAACGAGATAACATATTGAACGGGGAAAAAACGGTCGGCGAATTGTCCGCCAACAAAAGGTGAGACAATGGTTGCCAATGGCAGCAAACTGTAAATGAAACCGATTTGCAAACCGTTAAAACCAATTCTTGTCAAATATTCAGAAAGGACAGGTGCCCAGGAACCCCAGATGGCGTATTGCAGAAACATCATAATAAAAAGCTGAATTTTCACGGTTCTTGAATGTGTCATTGATCCATTGGTCATAATTTTACCTTCCTATATTATCGAAGTGATGTTTTGTGATAAGCGATAATTTTCATTTTGGTAAATTAACAGTAAAATTTATTTGAGTGATTATCAAATCATGGGCAAACGTCGACTTCGCTTAGGGTGGCATTTCAGTAAAATTGTGCGGCGCGTAGCCAAAGCTTAGCCCACGTACTGTGACACAATTTGATGGGCCGAAAATAGAAGACCTATTTCACCTCCAAATAATCCCTCTCCGGCAGTTTAGGAAACTTGGCATGCGGTTCCTGCTGATACCAAAAAGCCACCGAAGAAATATCATCTTGCAGCGGCAGGTAGCGACCGCCGGACATCCAGCCAAGCGCTTGAATGGTGACTTTCAAATCTTTTTCAAATCGCACGGGATCCATGATGTGCCAGCGGTAAAGTCCAAAACGCTGCTGTGAATTCCACAGGCCATCTGGAGAGAGTACTTGCGGCATGCCGGCATAGGGCGTTGTGTATTCTTTATATTTATCATCAACGACAAAGCCGTAGGATCCACAAAAATAATCTTCAGTACCGGTGCCGCAGATGGTTGGGAAATCGTTATCGCCATCCATATAGAATTTGATTTCGCCTTCGCCCCACCAGCCGGAATTATTGGAGCCCCAGCACATATAAGTTCCCACATAATGACCCCAGCCTTTGATGCCATCGACAATGGTATAAACTTCTTTGTAAGGCACAGGATTGGTGCGTCGGAATTGCGCGTGGAAGTAGGCTTCATCTTCCGCAACATCGGTGAGCGTGTAATTGATCTGGTAATAGAGCGACATTTTTTTATCGTCAAGATTTTCCATGGTGACTTTGCAGGCTTTTCGGAAAGGCATCACCCAGTAGCAAGTGAATGCGCTACCCGGGTTGACACAAACGGGAAGCGAGTTGACGTGAGCGTACTTGCCCCAGCCACAGGCAAAAAAATCGCCAACTGGAGCTTCCACCGAAGGTTCGGTTTCGCCATCCCAATAAAAGCGGAGAATTGAGAAACGCCAATTACCAGCTGGCGTCATCCAGATTTGTTGAATAGCGCCTGGTCCCTGAATTTCAGCTAACACAAAAGTTTGTTTTGGTTCGATGTGAATATAAGGAGATACTTTCCAACCCTGTCCTAAATCGCGGGCAGCATTTTTCGCCAGTCCGTCGGTGGACATGCCAGCTTTGCCTTTTTCACCGGTAAAATTTTCCGGGCTGATTGACCTGGTTTTGGCATGAGATAAGGTTGCTAAATTTCCAAGATTGAGATGAAGTCCGTTGAAAGAAGCTTTTTGGGCAGAGATCGTTGAGAATGAAATCCATAAAACCGAAAGACAAGTCAGGAAAATGATTGATTTTTTCATGAGATTTTCTCCCTGTTTAAACTTTGTGGTAGCAAAAAGATTGTCCTGAAGAAAGTCAAATATTGCAGCTGCTCATGAGGAGAAACAATTTGGCTGCTGTTGGCTTTGCTCACCGCTACGTTTCGCCTAAAGGAAAAGCACGCCCCAAAGCAAAAGATGGTAATGTTCAAATTGTTTCCCAGTGATAAGCTACAAAAGGTTTTGAATAAGCAATAATATAGATA
>CAZNDR010000181.1:0-8090 GCA_964571835.1 uncultured Cytophagia bacterium
TTTTAATGTCTCTTTCATTAAAGCCTCAAAATATTTTTTTATCAATTCTTGATAGTCTTTCGAATACCCTTCTTTTAATGCCTTAATTAGATCTCGTTGAAGCTGATTATTTTTTTCTCCCAGGTTAGCAGGCAACTGCCTGGGACTAATTGCTGGATAATATTTGCCCGTTTCCGCTTTCCGTTTTCGGCTGTAGTCCTGTTTTCGGGCTGACTTTTGAGCATCTAACAAGCGCTGCAAAATACTCTGCTGCCGATCGATTGTTTTTCGGCTCACGTTCTTGCTTTGCAAGTCTTTCACTACCTCTTCCATTTCTTTGCCAATCTGATCCAGTCGCCCTAAAATATCTGAACGCTCCCCATACTCTTTTTGCAGCTGCTCCATCGTTTTTCGCAGCGCCGCTTGTTCTGCCGCTAACCGAGCCATCGACGCCTGCTGACTCAGTGATAATGGCTGCGATCCCGGATTCAACTGCAGGGTTTGTTCATTTATTCCTTGTTGACTGCTAGCCATTTGCGAGAGCTTTTGCATGTATTCATCCAATCCAGCCGCCGAACTGGCACTGCCGAGTTCCTTCATTGCCGACATCATCTGTTTGACCGCTTCATTTAGACTGACCATCGCTTGCTGCTCCGCCCTGGCAGCTCTTGCCATATTCCGTTCTTCAAACTGCTTGAGCGACTCATTCATATTCTGCAAGGCTTTGCCGACAGCCTGCATCATCTGCGATGAGACAAAAAATGTCTTTTGAGAAAGCTCTCCCATTTGATCGGCACTTCGACTTAGCGCATTTTTTAAATTCTGCTGACTATCTGCTTTCTCGTTCAGCTGAGGGCTATTAATATCTAAATTTTTAGATTGATTTAATAACTCTTCCTGTTCCTTGGACAGCGCCAAAAGATTGTTCGATAGCCGCTTCATTTCCGCCATTACTTCTTGTTTCTGTTTTTCAATCAATTCTTTCTTCGCCTGATTCAACCTGCTGAGCATGTGCGAAAGAGACATTTGAGCAGCTTTGCCACTATGCTGAGCACTTTGCCTGTCACCCGATTGCATTTGGGAAATCACCTGATCCATATTGCTTAATAATCCATCCTGTTGCATTTGTTGATTAATTTGTTCCAACATTTTTTCAGGCATCTCAGCAAATTCGCTCATCTTATTTTTCAACTGATCGGTTTCGTTGAGCACTTCCGATGCTTTTTCTTTTGTTTCACCCTGTCGTTCAGTTACCTCTTTCTTTTGATCCTTTGATAATTCTTTTGTTAATTGTTCATTAATGCCTGTCTGCTGCTGCAGAAGCTGCTCAGTTCTTTTTACCAGTTCATCCAGCTTTTGCTCTATTTGTAATCTCTTAAGTAGGTTAAGCGTTTTTTCTATATTCTTTAAAAATTCCTCCTGGGTAAAATTCAATTGTTCTATTGCCTGCTTCAACAACTGCTCATCAATTTGTTCAGCCGCCTTCTGCAAATTTTTAATTGCCTCTTTTAATTCTTCGGTCATTACCTCATCGAGCAATTTTTGCAGCTCACTGTATTTTTGCAGCGTCTCCAGACTTAAAAGTTCATTTCGTTCCATTCTTTCGATCATTTGATCCAACTGATCCTTGACTTCATCAAGTGATTTTTCCAGTTGTTTTTGATTCTCCAAAATATTTTCAACTTCCTTTTTCTCTTCCCATTTAAGTTCTGGATTCTGCTTCAGGTCATCAGTTAATTTATCGAGATTCTCTTTCAGGTGCTTACTTTTTTCGTACAACCCTTCAAAACTCTCGTTGGTCTGTTCTTGCTCATTATTGACTTCAGCATAAATTTCTTCTAATGTCGGAAAGCGGGCTGAATAAATTTGACTCTTTGCACTTTTCGGACCGGAAACAGCATCGTTATCAAATACTTCTACATAATAGCGAACAATGTCACCGGCAAAAAGGTCAAGCTGCGTTAAATCCCAAAAATATTCCAGCACGATCTTTTCTGTTTTTTTATTTTCAAGAGGAAGATTAATAAATTTATAGGTTGAATCAACGAGTAGACTGTCCATTTTTATGAGCGAATATCCCAGTCGGAGATTTGAAAAACCGTAATCATCATCCGCCTCAATAGTTAAAGGTAATATTAGATCTTCTGCCAAATCGACGTCCTGGCCAGGAAAAGTGATAAAAACATTGGGAAACATGTCTTCGATTAGTGTTATTTTATAGTCAATGGGATCTTTATTTTCCAAATTTTCGTCATCTTTTAATTTGATAAAATAGCTGCCCTCCGCATAAATGTTAAAGCCTCCTTCCGCTTTATTCAAATTTGAATTTAACAGTATCGCTGTCTCGCTATTCAAAATTATTTTTGCCTGGGTTAATTTCTTATTAGATACCAAATTTATGTGCGCATAGCTACCTTTAAGGCAATTAATGTCACCGACGTTTTCAGCTAACATTATCATCTCTTTACCAATGTATTCAGGGGGGGTCAAACTAATTTGTAGAGTTCGAACCGACGGCAAATCCAGAACAGCCAGCACAAATTTTTCTGTACTCAAATCGCCGTTAGCCAAATAATATTCCGTCGTATCCTGAATATGCTCAATGGTGAATTCAAATTCATTCGGATGCCTTGCTTCAACCAGATGCGTCAGATGATACTCATTATGGATTTCTTTCAAATGAAGTTCGAGATTATCAACTCTTTCACCCTGAACCAAGGCTGTAATCTTAACTGACTCGTTTTTTAGTACCTGCTTATTTCCGGGCATTACATTTATGGTTATCGCAGGAGGCGATTTAAATTCAGTAAAAGGATGGAGCAAACGAAACGCTGCCTGGTGAAAGGTTGCCCCTAAAAGAATAATTAATGAAGAGTAAATAATTATAATACTGGCGAAGATTTTCACCGCCCAAACCGCAGGCTTATGGTTAGCGGATTGAGAAAAATCTATACCTTCAGTTAAAGCAAAAATTTTATCTATTGCCTTATCCATCAGCTCATTGGAAAAGCCAAGCGGATTTTTTTCTTTAATTCTAAAAACTTCAATAGCGTTAGCTAACTTATCTTTAATCGCTGGAAAATAATTACCAATATTGTTGGCGACAGTTTCATCACTGGGAATTTTTTTCCGTAGTAACAGGATAATAGGCCTCGCCAAATAAATGACAAGAATTATAAACATCATGATCAGAAACAGCAAACAGATAATAATTCTGCCAGTAGTATCAAATTTGAACGCGCCCTCCACCAGCACAAAAACTGAATACAGCACCAGCGCAAAACTCGCTGACAGCAGTATGCCTTTGATAAGATTTAAGCTTTTTTGCTTGAATCGAACTTTATTAATCCGCGTAATTAATAAATTGAATTTTAAATTGGGTGTTGCCATTTTTTTAAGCTAATTGGTTAAAGCATACACGACAATATTGGTGCCCATTTTCAAAGCATTTATCCTCACAGCTTCGGGATCCTGATGGACTTCAGGATCAGCCCAACCGTCAGAGATATTGGTGTTAAATGAATAAAACATGACCATTCGACCTTCATGAAAAATCGCATAGCCGTGTGGCGGTCCACCATCATGTTCATGAATTTTAGGCAAACCATTTTCAAAAATAAAATGGCAGTGATAAAGGGGATGGTTAAACGGCAATTCGATCATCTCTTTTTCCGGGAAAACCTTTTTCATGGCGGCGCGAAAAGATTTATCCATCCCATAATCATCATCTGCAAAAAGAAAACCACCGCTAGTTAGATAACTCCTCAACCGCTTGACTTCATCATTGGAGAGAGAAATATTTCCATGCCCCGTCAAAAATAGCAGCGGATACGAAAAAAGTTCTTGGTCCATTATTTCCACTTTGGCTTCATCATCCGCCGTACGAACGGTCGTTTCCTTTTGCAGAAAAGCCAACAAATTGGGAATTGCCGAAGGATCATTGTACCAATCGCCTCCGCCAGCATATTTGAGTCTAGCCATGGTCAGCAAGCTTTTTTTTACTGGGGCTTGTGGCCAACCGCTTGCTAAACCTAAATGAAAAGTTGCCATTGCTATCAATATAAACTGTCGCCCACTCATAAATTTTTCATAATTCTTTCTCTTGTCAATTTGACGAAGATATCAATCAACTGCCACTATTCTACCTTCAATTTTAGAAGAAATTTTCTTTTGCTTTTTCACCGCCTCAATAAATACATCTCGATCAATTTCCGGCAAATAACGAATGCTTCTATTTTTTGCTGCAGCTCGAAAGGTATTATAGAAAATGCCTATAACAAAATTATTAGTACATACCGAATACTCCCTTTGGGGATCAATTAGTGTTCCATTAATCTTAATCTCAACAATTCTTTTGCCAACTGGCTGACGCGGGTTAAATTTATATGTCAATCCGGAAATCTGAAGAAATTCACCTTGTCCTGAGGCATTTCGCTCCATTGCTTTCACTAATTCTTCGCCGTTGAGAACAAACACACCAAAATTATTGGAAAATGGATTTAGCTCCCACATATCCCGAACTGTAAGCTTGCCTGCGAACATATTTTTCCGAATGCCTCCTGAGTTTTGGAACGCAATCTCGGTTCCGGCAAATTCTCGCATCACATCCGCTTGCCAATTTCCCACGTTGCTTTCAGCGTGACCGTCTCGCACCCAATCCGTCGTCAACTCACCGATTACTTTTTCCATCTCTGTCGAGACAATTTGCTCTAACGAATCAATTACAAAATTAACAAGGCTATCTTTTTCTATTTTATCAGATACCATGGGAATTAGCTTAGCTTTGAATTCTACCATTTCCTTTTTTTGTTTATCATATTCAAGATCAATTCGCCCCAGATATCTGCCGCGTGAACCAGCCTGACAAATAAAAATATCGTTCACTTTTTTAGTCTCAAACAAGGCGGTATGAGAATGTCCACCAATAATAATTTGGGCGCCACGAATTTCCATCGCTAATTTTTCATCATGCTCAATTCCTAAGTGGCTGACGATTATTATTAGATCGACTGAATCCTTTATCATTGTCATGTATTTTTTAGCTGAAGCTGCCGGATCAAGGATCTTTAAATCTTTAATGTTTTCTGACAATGTCAACTGATTCAATTCCGGAGTCAGCAGGCCGATAAATCCAACTTTCAAATTGCCATACTGCTTCATGCAGTAAGGCGACAAAAACAATTTTCCAGATTGCTTATCAAAGCAGTTTGCGGATATGATTGGGAAGCGAGCAAACTTTAATAGCTGCTCGAGATTTTCTTTGCCGTAATCAAACTCATGATTGCCAAGAGTAAAAACGTCTGGCTTAATAATATTTAAAATTCTGATCTGAGACAGTCCCTTGGTTATAGTTGAAATCGGAGTACCCTGAAAATCATCTCCCGCGTGTACCAAAGCCACAGGAGCTATCTGCTTTTTTAGCTCATTGATATAGCCGCTTAAAATAGCATAACCCCCCATTTTGACTATTAACGAATCCTGCCCTATCGTCTCATACGGCTGATTGAAGGAATGAAAATCATTCCAATGAAGAATCGTTAGCGGTTCCTGAGCGCACAAGGGAATGGCGAACAGGAAAAACAGAACCCTAAAAACATGACGGATAATTTTCTGCCTTTTTATCACCGCTTTAGTTGGCCTCCTCAGATGTATCCTTTTCTACCGTCGAAATTTAGCAGAAATGATATGGATTAATATCCAGTATTTCCTGCAAACCAAAATCTCATCAAGAATCATTATTTTTTTTGTTCTGACAAAGCAATAAATCTATTCAAAATCTCATTTTTTCTTATTTCTTTTTCCAGCAATAAGTCAAGCAATCCCTCCCCACACGAAGCCACCCTAAACAAAGAACGTCGTAGTATTTTTCAAACAAAGCAGCCCTTCAGCAAAGGCTAAAGGGCTAACAAGTTCATCCGCAGAAATTTTATTGTATTTTAAACTATATGGTAGCTTCAGATACCTTTACTTCAACATAAATATCTTTTTTAATTTTTTCGACCCATTTTTGAAACTCGACCTGGCGTTTATGGTTAAGCGCCCAGCTTTCAATTTTATCCCAGTCTTTATTAACATCAATTTTTCTAGCTTCTTCTCTGGAATTTAATTTTAAAATATGCCAGCCAAACTTAGTTTTAAATGGTGGTGAAATTTGGCCGACTTCCAAATTTTCAATAGCATTTTTGAATTCTTTTTCTTGCAAATTGTCAACTTCCAGCAGCCCCAGTTCTCCACCTTGTTCTTTGGTGGTTTCGTCATTCGAATATTGTTTGGCAATTTGAGCAAAATCGGCCTCGGGCTCATCTAATAGTGAGCGCACCTGTTTAATTTTTTCGGCGGCGGCTTTCTCGTCTTCTGTAGTTGGCTGCAACAAAATCAGCAAATGTCTGACATTTATTTTGTCCCCCTTTCGGTCTAAGCATTCGATTATGTGAAATCCGAAGCGAGTCTTAACAATATCAGAAAACTCTCCTGGCTGCAGCAAAAATGCCACCTCCTCAAATTCTGTAACAAAATCGCCGCGCTGGATAAATCCTAACTCGCCATCCCGCGTTTTGCTGCCCGGATCTTCTGAAAACTGCCGGCATAAGGCGGCAAAATCCTCGCCCCTTCTTACTCTCTCCAATAATTTTTCTGCTTTTTCCCTAGCTTGATTTTCCGAATCCTGTCCTGGTCTCACATTTAGTAATATGTGGCTGATGTCTACCGTCTCTTTCAGCTCCGGCAGACTGTCGCTCATGGATTTATAAAACTGCTCTACTTCGCGTCTTGTTATTTTTATTTCCATGAATTTCTTATTGCGCAACGTTTCCACTAGAAGATTTTTTCTCACCTCATCGCGGTAGGTTCGTTTAATCTTTTTTATCGGTTCGCCAAGCTGCTTCTCCAATTCTTGCTCTGATCCAACCCGCTGGATCATCTGTGTTACTTGTTCTTCTAATACATTGTCCACCTGCCGTTCATCAACAACGATGCTGTCTTCTTCAGCACGAGCCAATAAAATTTTCTGATTAATTAAATTTTGTAGCGTTTCCCATTTGAGCTGATTAAATTTCTGTACTTCCTTTCTGGGGTCAATTCCCATTTGAAAAGCGATATTCAATGAAAACTGTGTCAGTTCTGATAACAAAATCACGTCGTCTTCTACAACAGCGACAATTTTATCAAGTATTTCTTGAGAATGCGCAAACGAGACAAAATATAATATTATATAAAATATTAGCAAAAAGGATTTCTTATCCATAGACCGTGCTCCATTTATTGTTTCTATTTAGAAAAAGAAAGTTCTTTAATAACAACTGTTGAGTCTTTGTACAATTCTTTTAAAATATTTTCGTTTATTTTTATTTTCATTTTATCTTTTATTTCGGCCAGCATGGCGTTATACCTTTCTGTTTTTTTTGTCGCACTTAGGCGGGAAATGATGGTATCTCTAACCTCAGCCAAATCTTTCTGAAATCCTTTTGGTCTCTTTTCCAAAATTTTGAAAATATGCCATCCAAAAGCTGACTTAATCGGCGAGGTAATATTTCCCACCCGAAATGAGAAAATGTGAGAGCCAATTTCCGGTATGACATCATTTTTTGAAAAAAAGTTTAGTTCAATTCGCTTATTTCGATTATAATCCAGCGACACTGCTTTTGCCAACTCCATAAAATCTTCGCCTTTCATCAAGCGCTTTCGCACTTCATTCGCTTCGAGCTCTGTGGCAACCAAAATTTGTTGTGCTTTAATTTCATCCTCACTGAGGATGAAATTATTTTTATTTTCATTATAATATGCTACTATTTCTGTATCTGCCGGCGTGATTTCTTTTTCGAATAAACGGTTTAGATAGCGCCTCACTAATAACTCCTTCTTAGCTTTTTCTAAATCGTACCGGAAATCCTGATCCATATCTAATCCTAACTTTAACGCACTTTGATACATAATTTCCGTCTCGATCCAGTGCTGCACAAAATTATTTAATTGGTCTTTTGTCACCGAATTTTTCAAAATATGCGGTATTTCCTTGCGCAAAACATCAAGCGTTAATTCACTGCTTCCAACGGAAACGAGTACTTCTTTCTTTTCCTGTTTTGGAGAAAAACAGCTAAAAATAAATAGAAATA
>CAZNDR010000182.1:0-4752 GCA_964571835.1 uncultured Cytophagia bacterium
ATCGAGAAAAACTTTACAAGGAGATTTAGCTGTGCGTTTATTTTCTTACCTTAAAAAAGATCAACTCTATCTAATCGGTATTGAACTGGAGAACAAAAAATATGATTTTAGCCGCATCTGGGACTATTTTAAAGATATCCGAGGCGAGCACCGTCTGCCTGACCTCCATTTTTTACAAGTATTGATCGAATTTTCCATGTTCAGCAAAAAAAATATTAATGAGATTATGACCACTGTCACCAATTTGAGAACTCTGGATGATTTGATATTGACGGATGATTTTCAATTTGACGTACCTATTGCGCGGCCTCAGAAAATTTTGTGCCTGGGCAGGAATTATGTTAAACATGCCCAAGAGCTCAAACATGCTGTGCCTGAAGAACCAATCTTTTTTTCAAAAATGCCATCATCATTGTTGCCACATCAGGGAGCAATTATTTTGCCGGCTAACATTGGCAGAGTTGATCATGAGATTGAACTGGGTGTCATTGTCGGCAAAACAGCCAAAAATATTTCTGAATCCCAAGCTTATGATTTTATCGCTGGCTACACCATCATCAACGACGTCACTGCCCGGGCGATGCAAAAGGCAGATATTGAACATAAAAAGCCTTGGCTGCGATCAAAAAGCTTTGATACCTTTTGCCCAATGGGTCCGTATGTTATCCCTTGTGACGCTATGCCCGATCCACATAATTTAAAGATCTCCTTAAGAGTAAACGGAGAGATTCGCCAACAGGCGCACACCAGTGAAATGATTTTTAACATACCGCAAATAATACATTACTTATCAAAGCACATGACACTTCATGCTGGAGATATAATAGCTACTGGCACTCCCGAAGGCGTTTCAGAATTACTGCCGGGTGATCGTGTGCGCGGTGAAATTGAAAATATTGGCATTTTGGAAAATCATGTGGTTGGCGAATAGATAAACGAATCTCATTGTGGCGGTGACAAATATAGAAAATTTTTCTCGGATTATTTATTAGCGATTCGAATGGAATAGTAGATTCAATATGGTCAAGAAAGGAATTCATTAGTGGCAATAAAATTTCCTTCGCGATTTAAATTAGCCCATTTACCAACCCCAATAGAAAAGTTGACTCGCCTCTCTGCTGCCTGGGGCGGAGCAGATATTTTTGTGAAAAGAGACGATTTGACCGGCGTGGGGTTAACCGGCAACAAAATAAGAAAGCTGGAATATGTTATCGGACAAGCTAAAGAAGTGGGTGCAAACATGCTCATCACTTGTGGCGGCCTTCAATCGAATCATGCGCGCGCCACTGCTCTTGCTGCCGCACAAACTGGACTGAAGTCGTATCTGGTTTTGCGCGGCGAAGAAACACTAATCAAAGATGGCAATATTTTGTTGGATATGTTGGTCGGCAGCCGTATAAAATATATAACAGCAGAAGCGTATCGCACGCATGTCATGGAAATTATGTGTGAATTGGCAGAAAAGCTACAACAGGAAGGCTATCATAGCCTCGTCATTCCTGAAGGCGCATCTGATGCACTGGGTGCTTTCGGTTATTTTTCAGCTATTGAAGAAATTGCCAACCAATTGAATGTACAAAATTTCCAGATTGATTATGTCGTTTGCGCGGATGGCTCCGGTGGCACCCATGCCGGATTGTTATTGGGGAAAAAATATTATAAGCAGAGCTTTGACATTATCGGTTTCAATGTGTGCGATAATGAAGCTTTCTTCGTAGAAAAAATTAACGATATTTGCCAAGAAGCGATCACAAAATATGCTCTGCCCATAAAAGTAGCTAAAAGTGAAATCAAAATCATCGATGGTTATGTAGGTGAAGGTTACGCGCTGAGCCGGCCAGCCGAAATTGAATTAATTAAAGAAGTGGCGCAAACCGAGGGTTTAATCTTGGATCCAGTTTATACTGGTAAGGCAATGTTTGGTTTGAAAGATCAAATCGTCAGAGGGCGCTTTAAAAAAGGGGAGAAGGTATTATTCATTCATACTGGTGGCATCTTTGGTCTATTTGCTAAAAAAGAGTTGTTTTATTAAGAAGAATTAAAACAGGTTAGCCTGCTCTGCCAATGGAAAAACAGTCATGCAGCAATCGTCCCCTCATACAGGCAATTAAAATAGCTAATCAGATTTTTCGTGATGCCTGAAATGAAAAAGGTTTTCTTCACATTCGAAGCATAATTCCTCGCAGATCAATTCCTCCGCAGAACTAAGTGGTGTGGTCAGTAGAAATAAAAATGCTATTGTGTCAAAATTTTATTAAGTGCACCCCAGGGATTAGTTACGGATGCCACGTAGTTATCCAATTTATGATAATTTTCATTAATGCATTCAAAGCTACCTTCATTTTTATAGCTGCTAATTAAATCAGAAAATATTTGTTTGCTCAATTCAGGGTATTTTTTCCACAGCGCATAACCTACCCAGCCGGAAGCTGTGCCCCAGTAAGCGCCGTTCTGATAGGTTTCTGGCTGAACCGGAATTAATGTTTTCTCCCAATATTCTGGTTTGGGAAGGTGACGAATCTGACCGTGATAGATATAATTGTTTTTATGTTTAGCCAAATAATCAATGATTCGATCTTTTTTTGAGGCCAGGTGAAATCCGATGTAAACGGCGTAAGCATTTCCCCAAATATCGACCTGGCGGCAATCCATGGAAGCGGCAACAAACATTCCTATTTTTTCATCCCACAGGTTGTCCAGATGCTTTTGAATTAACGAAGCCCGCGAAATAAAATCCTGAGCATTTAGGTGATCTCCGTTTTGTTCCAGCATTGTAGCAAGCTGCAGACACGCCTCCCAATAAAGCAAAGAAGAAAATAGCAGCTCGCCGGTCTTGGCAATGGTGTCGGTAAAACCGTAAGGCGAATGCGGATTTTTTGGATCATTGTAAATCAAACCATTTTTGCTTCGCGGCAAATAATTCATGGCGGCGATAAGTTTATCTCTGACATTACGAAAAAAACTCGCATCTCCGCTGTGTATCACATATTCGGCAACCAATTTGACCATAAATTGAGAATTATCCAGCGGTGGCAATCCAACGGGCGAACCGGTTGGACCAGCACAATAAACAGCTAATCCATCCGTTTGAACGCGATCAGGCAGGCAGCCATCCTCCCGTTGACTGTCGATCAAATACACAATTGCTTCTTGGATGTGTGCTTGTGGGATAAAATCATAAGCGTTTTCGACCATGTAGCAAAAATCGCGCGTCCACAGCGCGGCGTAACCTCTTTCACCGTCAGGTGTGTAAAGATGGGTTCCGTCATGCGCTATCATCACACAACTGTTCAATTGTTTGATGGTTTCGGTTTTTAGCCAGGCAAAAGCTTGGTCGCTGATTACCGTTGATTTATGAATGTTTTGGCAGGCTAAGAAGATTATTATAATCCACATTAAATCAAGACCAAAGAGGGTGGAAAAGTTCTTTGTTTTCAATTTTTGAATGGACATAATTATTAACGTCTATCCTCTAAGAAATGAGAGAAGAAAATCCCCCAGAAAGATTCTGGGGGCGCTTAAATTTTCTAGTCAGAAATTAGGCGAGCTTTTTTGATATAATCCAATTCGGGAAACTTTTTGGTGAGATAACTATTGCCTTCCTGCTGGATTTTTGCTTGGCTTGGGCCACTGCCGCCAGGTGCACCTTCGCCGTAGCCGCCGTAAAGTTTATCAACGACCTCCATGCCTTGCACGACTTTACCGACTGGCGAAAAACCTGAAGCATCCAAAAATGAGTTATCTTTGTAATTGATAAATAGATTTGTGGTTCGAGAATTTGGAAGCGCAGATTTCGCAAAAGAGACATAGCCTCGAAGATTACTTTGTTTTACTGGGTCATCAGGAATGGTCTTATTCTCCCAAGCTTTGGTGACTTTCGGATTCCCATTGTAACCGAATTGAGCCATAAATCCTTTGATTACGCGAAAGAATCGCACCTCATCATAAAAATGATATTGTACCAGATGATACAGCCGATCGGCGCCGTACGGTGACCAGTTCCGAGTAACTTCGACAATGATATCACCTTCATTTGTCTCAAATTTAATTTTGTACACCGCTGGTGCAGGCGTTTTTAATGCTTCATCATTTGGTGCAAAAAGCTGCTGCGGCAGTTTTTCATGACAACCGAGCACAAAGAATAGAATCAATACAGTGACAAAAACCGATATCGTTTTTAACTCTTGAAGCAAAGCAATCATAATTTGTTCCTTCCATTAAATAATGATATGTTTTTTTCACAGCGGCGGAAGATAATTATTTTTCGGCTAATTTTCAAGCATAAAATTAAGAAAAAAATATAGCCCATGAAGAAAGTCAACATGGTCCGGAGCAGAATTACCAGCATAGCCGAATACCCAGAATTTATTTTTTCTGACCTCGCTGACCTGTTGCATACCCATTGGTCCCCAGTTTAAAACTGGCGTTCTTTTTAATCGCAGTAATTGGATCAAATAATCTGCGGTTTCAGTCGTGCTGGCATAAGTGCCAGGAAAAATTTCTGAATGGGCGATTAACAATTTTTTCTTGCCATCGACAGCCAGTTCAGCAAATGTTTGGAAATCTTTCATTTTCTCGACATTCAATTTTCCGCCTCTTGCTATTACCAGCCGATCCGGAATATAATCCGATCGATTACCCGAATCTTATCAGTCCTTTCCTGAATAACAGTGCCGATGTAGTCTACGGTTCCCGTTTCATATCGGACAGACCGCATCGAGTTCTGTATTTTTGGCACTATGTGATTAACGT
>CAZNDR010000182.1:4762-8060 GCA_964571835.1 uncultured Cytophagia bacterium
CATCCAGTAAAATAATGCCATCAATGTTTTCAATATTTTCGTGGAAATGAATAATTGCTCTGACTGCTCCGTAACCCGCGCTGAATGAGCTGATCACTATTTTGTCAAATTGTTGGAAATTTTCGAGGCAAGCAGCTACCTGTCTTTCAACTTTTTTTAACAAGTAAGAAAATATTTTTTTATCCAATAATGCTTGTTCATATTTTGAGGATCCTGATCCCAGATTTATATTAACCAGTACGAAAGGTTGGCTAGCTTTACTTACCGCAAATTTTGCAGCCTCACTTGTTCCATGAAAGTGGAGGAGCAATGAAACAGACTTTTCAGCGAAAATATTGCTGGGTAAAAATATTTCTACCGGATTAGCGAAGAGAGAATCGATTTGAAACTGCTGGCCTGGCAAGAACTCATCAGAAACGCGCTGATGCGATCGTGTACATTCAATCATTGGCGATGGAAATTGAGTCAATGTCAAAGGAGGAATTTTTCCATGGCTAGAACAAAACAATTGAAAAGCCAGCAAAAATAGAAAAAAGAAAGTACCTTTAAATTTTGATTGAGTGGTCATGGCCAAGTTTTTTATAAAATTGAATAAGACGACCTTAATTAATTTTGATCAAAATGTTCAATCGGCCATAATGCGGAATAGTCAAAATCAGGTAGCTAAAATTTTTAATGCCGGCAGGTATTTGCAAATCGATAGATAAATATTCAGAAATAACACCACGACCATGGCAGAAGTAGCAGTCGGAAAATAAGATGCTCGTGAAACCGTTGCACGCGGGACAGGTACGAGACAGCGGGATCTTGATAGGCAAAGTTAGCCCTGACACAGCTTCCTTCCGGCTGAGAATGACTTCAAGGTCATAATTTGACCTTTGAACTGACACACAGTCAGTTTCATGGCAGAAGAAATAATTGAATAGGTTTTGCCAAGAATCGAGCTGCGAAAACTCATTAGCAAAAAAGAAATCGACGTCGACGGCTGATGTGCGGGATTTAAGAACAGGTTTGCTTTCCTGTTGTAAAAATTTTGCATCATAGGCATTTCTCTTCTCTTCGCAGCCAATATTTTCATAAGCCTCCTGAATTTCGCGAAAGCGGCTGGCATCATGGCTTTTGCTGCAATCCGGATGATAAAGCTGAGCTTTTTTTCTGTAAGCGCTTTTTATTTGATTCTGAGAACAATTCCGTGGGAGACCCAAAATCATATAATAATCTTTCATGGTTTTTTCAGCAAATGAAATTGACAAGTTTTATGTGTTTCGCTGGGAAGTTTTTTTTTAAACGAAACCACCTTTTTCCATTTTGTTAATTGAACTGTTCAATATTAAACTGCAGTAATTTAGCCGAACTTGACAACAAAATCAAGCATAATTATAAAAATAAAAAGGCATTCAAACGTTTTTTCTTTGAATGCCCCAAATATGCTGTGCCCGACTTCATTGCAAATTATGAGACAGAAATAGAAATTTCTTTCGGCTTGCTCTCTTCTTTTTTAGGCAAAATAATTTGCAAAATGCCATCTTTGCTGGTGGCTGTTATTTTATTGTTTTCAATTGGCGCATCGAAAGAAAAGCTTCTTTGAAATGATCCATACTGCCGTTCCGAGCAGTGATAACAATCGCCTTCCTGTTGCTTTTCTTCTTTTTTTTCTCCTTTTATGGTTAACGTGTTGTCAGCGAAACGGATGCTTATTTCATCCTTCGCCAGACCCGGAACCTCAGCGGTGAGAACGTACTCATCTTTTGTTTCTTTAATATCGACCACAGGATAGCTAGCTGTTAATCGGTCAGGTCTTTCAGACAGGCTGCGATGAAAATTGTCAAACAAACGATCAAATTGGGTGCGAAAATTTTCTATTTCGCCACTCGGTTTCCATCTGCTTATTGCCATAATTAATCACTCCTTGCAAGGTTTAAATATTTTAAGATATTGTAATAGAAATTTCTTTTGGTTTTGCCTCTTCCTTTTTGGGCAGGGTAATGGTTAGAATACCATCCTTAAATGCTGCTTTGATATTGTCAGTATTTACTTTAGTTGGCAGGATGAAACTGCGTCGATAGGTACCATACTTTCTTTCGACATGATAATAGTAGTCGTTTTCTTTTTTTTCTTCTGATTTTTTTTCACCTTTAATGGTCAAGGTATTTTCGTGCAGACTGATAGTTACATCATCTTTCTCTACGCCTGGCAACTCTGCCGAAAAGATATAATCATTTTTTGTTTCTTTAATATCCACACGGGGATAAAAGGTAGAAGCACCTTCGCCTCTTTCGGAGACGGATCTGGAAAAATCGTCAAATAGTCGCCCAACTTCTCCTCTGAAAGTGTCCAATGCGCTAAAAGGATTCCAACGTAAAATAGCCATAATAAAACACCTCCTATAAATTGAATGGTTGAATTAATATTTGACTGTGAATTCTAAAACTCGCTTGGCGTTAACTCAATTTCCATGCCAAAATATTTTGTAAGTTTTTAATTATTGATTTTGTGCAAATTATCGATAATAGTGATGGATCAATAATCGATTTATTGATAGGTCAATTTGACAGATGGCTGAAAATTAATGGCAAATTGGTAGATAAAATTTGCAGGCGACAAATGAGAAATAAAAAAGGCGAAAATCAATTCGCCTGACAATGCGTCCCCAGGGGGAATCGAACCCCCGTTGCAGGAATGAAAATCCTGGGTCCTCGGCCACTAGACGATGGGGACAAATATAAGAACATGCGTCGATTGCAAGGGAAAGCGACGGGGATCGAACCCGCGGCCTTCAGGGCCACAACCTGACGCTCTGACCATCTGAGCTACGCTCTCCATTTTGAAATTTGGCACGTAAATATAAAATAATAATTGTACAAATGCAAGAAAAAAATCTAAAGCGCCCAAAAAAGATTTGGAAATTACAGAAATAATTATAAATTATTTATCTGTTAATCAAAGTCAGCTATTGTTGAGGTTGCCATGGATAATAAAACAAAAAAATTATTGCAGCGGTTATCAAACAGTTTTGGACCATCAGGTTTTGAACGTGAACCAATAAAAATTATCAAAGATTATGTTACGCCTTTCTCTGATTCGATTCGTTTTGATAAATTGGGATCTTTGTTATTTATTAAAAACGGTAGTGCTAACAAACCAGTGATCTTATTGCCCGGGCACGTGGATGAAGTTGGCTTTGTTATTTCCAGCATTAATGAGAAAGGATTTCTTACCTTCAATCCTATTGGTGGCTGGTTTGACCAGGCGTTGTTAGGGCAACGGGTACTGATTCGCACAAAAACAAAAGATATCT
>CAZNDR010000183.1:0-8056 GCA_964571835.1 uncultured Cytophagia bacterium
TTCATTCACCCTGTGATCGGTTACTCTTTTTCCCCTAATTTATTGTGCTTTAGTTTGTGAGCCTGGCACAAAAGTGCCATCGCAGTTATGCTTTTATTTATTTTTCACTGGATCGTCAAAATCAAAAATCCAATTTTTCAATAAACGGCTCTTGCCATCTTTCAGGCAAAAACGCCATACACACATCCGCATTGCCACGTTTGTGTGAGGTAAATTCCACACTTTTGCTATCGGGCGCCCAGCCCACGTGCGGATGTTCAACGCCAACATTTCCATATGGGCGGTGCCACGTTGTCAATAAACGAAGATGAGACGTGCGCTCATCTATTATAGCAATGTGGCCATGCCAATTATCGGTAGCTATCCACCTGCCATCGCGCGCACCGGAGGCATGCCACCAATTGTATTGGGACAGCTCAAATGGCGTCCCTTCTTTCCACCAGGCGCCAGCGCCAAGAATTCTTGTCGTCTGCGTTTTTAGATCAATTATTTTAACATGAGATTCCTCTGGGAGGTAACCGCCACAAAAGGTCATCTGATCGTTCACCCACCAGTCTTCGTGCGTTACTAATTCGCCTAGCTCTTGCAGATGAAGTTTATGCGCCACTCCCGGTTGACGAATGTCGATGTACCACATGCGATGCGGCGAATGAGAAAAACGCAATAGGTTAACATTGTACTTGTTAAATTGAACATGAGAGATTTTTTTCCAGCCGCTGAGCAGCGTTTTTATTTCTCCGGAGCGAATATTCACTGCTAAAATATCCTGTTCCTCTTTATTTTGATAGCTGAGTCCGGTCGACAAATATTTTCCGTCGGCGCTTTCTGTCAAGCCCATAAAAAACGAAGTGCCCTCGGGCGCAGTGGCTATTTTTCGCTCTTTGACTGAAACCACGCTCCGGGCATTGGCAGTTGCAGAAAAATTCATTTCGATCTGCCACTGATAAATTGTGTTATTGCGAACCACATAAATGTTCCGGCTTTGATAGTCAACCGTCACATTACCAGCTATTTCATCCTCTGGCTTTTGCAGTCGGACAAGTTCACCGGTTTGCGACAAATAACCCATCAGCTCATTTCTGCCAAAGCGATCGGAATAAAAAACCATCATCGACAGATCGTTGAACCAACAATTGAGATCAAAATACAAATTGACGTCCTTGCTGCTATTGGTGGTGACAAAAATTACTTTCGCTCCTGTTTCGGGATCGGTGGTGATTTCATGCTCCGGAGGAAAAACTTGACAGTACCAATTTTTTTGCCATTCAATTGTGGCGTTGCCGGCGCAGCCAAACCCCAACCCGAGCATCAGCCAAAAAATTATTAAACTTCCGTTCATGTTCTCTTTCCTTATTATCCTTCATTTTAAACTTGTCTTCGATTCTTTTTTGAGCCAAAGAAAGCTTCTTTTTTCGATTGAACCAACCACCAGTTCTCCAGTTGTTTTTAGCTCCTCCCCGCTAATCCCATTAACTATTTTTTGATTTTCCTTGGCATTCCATTTTAATTCAACGCTCACCAACTCATTATTAAAATTGCACAGCACACGGTTGTCCTCAGCAAACAGGTGAAGCGAAATACGGCTTTTGCCGCGCCAGCTTACGTGAATTGGCTTGAGAAAAACTTCTCTGAGGTAATTCAGCCATTCCTCAGGGAGATCAAGCCAGGCAACCGGCTTAGGCGCCAGCAACACTTCGCCAATGGTTCGAAAATCTTGTTCATTAAAAGTTTCGACATTCAGAACGAACACCTGTCCGCCCGAGGCAAATTTATTGATCGTCAAAAATGGTATCCATCTTTTATTGTTTTCTACCAGCAACAAAGCTTCAGCGGAGGCGAGTATCAGATTCGCTGGCAACTGCACGTCAATATCAGTGGTAAGTTTTTGAAACCGCCAGATCAGTTGATTTGCTTGAGGTGGCTTGAGGGTTTCCCACGATTTAATGCCGGCCAAATCTAAAAGTAGCGGCTGAGAATTCATCGCCTTCAACAAACCGGGCGTGATAATGACTGATTTGCCCGAATCGATGGATTGTTGAATTTTCTCCAGCAGGTCAGCATCTTTTGCTGCTTGAGTGGGCAGAAAAATGACGTCGGCGTTCATGGGATATTCGCTCGTCGGGAGGAGTGGTAGCCCGATCATGCCCAGATAATCAAAAATGTAAAAATCATTTTCTGCCTCACTGTGCGGCGGCTTGTAGCCGTAGATTCCTTTCACCGGCTCTTTTTGTACCATCGTCGCCAACTTTATTAAGTCCGAAAATTGCCGGCGCAACCAATGATGTCCGCGATGTCCGTACATCAAATCGAAATAGTTGAAAAGCACAATTTCTTTAGCGCCAGCTAAAATTGATTGATAGGCTTGATTGATAAAATCAAATTCATCACAATCGATGTGATCAAACCAGGCGCCAGCGACTTTACCTGATGAACAGGCATTTAGCCAGCGAAAATTGACAAGGCCTTCGTACTGCTGAACAAAACCCATACGCGGCGTTGCTGCTCCCCGAGTCTCAGTGCCAACCCAGACTTTATCATACAATTTTGGTTCTCGATCGACATCATAACCGAACTTATGAAAACGATCGTACCACTGGGGATATTTAATGATGATGCTAATATCAGGATTTTCCGCTCGGGCAGCTTTGATAAAAAGGTTTTTCGATAAATCAGTCATTAGATCCATCCGATACTGGGACCAGCTTTTTGTTCCTTTAACCTGGCGAGAAAGCGCGCTGGTGTCAGCCGAGCACAAAAAGTCATCGATGATCATTTCATCAAAAATCCGAGCCGTCAACCGAACCACTTTTTCCAGATCACTCTGTGTCTTTGGGGCTTGAAAATTAAACCAGCTCAATTGCCCTTCCTGCCTGACGCCAAATTTTTCTCCAGGAACCGTAGCAATACCTCCAACCACGTCTATTTTATTTCTTACAAAAAAATCGCGCACTGTTTTTAAGAGATTTTCATTTGCCACCTTGCCGCTGCGGTAGGTTTCTAAATAGATTTTGGTAATGCCCAGGCTGTTGATTATCGACAGTGCCTCCCGCCGGCCGGCTTCATCGTTAAGACAGGTCTCCACTGCATCAACGGTCACGTAGGTGCCAAAACGCAGCTTGTCCTTGTTTGCCTGCGCCAATTGATAAAGGTCGTCGACCGATTCTTGTTTTCCACAATTAAAAATCAGCAGCGCTGATACGAGCAGCCCAAGAGAAAGCACCGTGAAGATTCTTTTTTTCATCATTTTCCCTCTCTTTTAGATAAATAACAATCCGGAAAATTTTGGCTTTTTGATCTTAGTCTGAAGCAAAAAATCGTTGATTATTTTTGTCGTCCAAAATCACAAACGCAAGAATATTTTTCTATTGTACAAAAAGCGCAACAGTGACAAAGTCAAGGCAAGCGAAAATAATGTCAGCAGCAGATAGCCTACTTTTTCACCGACCAGCCTTTGAATGTCGCCGCCAACGAACCGTTCCGCCAGACCATTAAAATCGACCATATTCTTTGCCATGTAAATGGAAATCGCATTCATCCCAATCCAGACAAAAGGCAAAGTCCATTTTTTAAAATTGAGCATTTCGATGAGCCAGTAAAAAAATCCCAACAGCAGCAAGCTATAACCGCCAGCAACCACTACATAAGAGGAGGTCCAGATTTTTTTAATCACCGGAAATTGGATTCCCCACAAGTAGCCGAGAAGAACCATCAAAGCGCCGCCACCCAGAAAAAAGCCAAGCTTTTTTTTATCGTTGAATTCTTTGTTTTTAATAACCAACGCGGCAAAGACGCCCAATAGACAACTGCAAATTGCTGGAATGGTACTCAACAAACCTTCAGGATCCCATGTTCCATTGTGCTTCCTCAGCGGCAAAAAATGCTGATCGATATAATTTGCCCAGTTTGTGCCCTCCGCAAAAGAAATTTGCCCAATTCCCGGAACTGGCACAAAACATAAAAAGGCCCAATAGGTAATCAGGAAACTGAAAAACCAGATGACCATTCCTTTTGGCCTGAAATGGATAAAAATTAGGCCGGTAAAAAAATAGCACAACGCCAATCGTTGCAGAACGCCAAGCAGACGAATGTCAGCCAATTTATTGCTGAATCCGCCATAATAAAAAATTCCTAACAGGAAGAGCAGAATCGAGCGGCGGATAAGTCGCTTGTAGGCTGCTTTCTTTCCCTCAGCGGCAATAATTTTGGATAGTGAAAAAACCGTGGACATGCCGATAATAAAAACGAACAGCGGGAAAATCAGATCATAAAAAGTGAAACCAGCCCAATCTGTGTGATCGAACTGCGGCAGAAATAACTCTTGAAATCTGCCTCCGAAAAGTTTAGTAATCGCGATTGCCACGCCATTGCCGCCGATGAGAAACAGCATGTCAAAGCCACGCAGCACATCAACAGAGAGAATACGATCGCTCGGAGCAAGGCGAGGTTTCTCTTTTTCTCCGTTTTTAGATTTATCCATTATTACCTCATGTGATTATGGTTGAAATAAATTTTCGTATTAACTAATTTTCAACTAAAGCGATCTGTTCGATTGCTAAATTAATAAACAGCAAGATTTGTTGGTAGAAAAAAAAGCGTGTGTCCCAGGCAAAAAATTTGGGGCTCAATCAAGAGCCTATTTGATCAGAAGCGTTCTTTGAACAAGGGAAAGGCTTTCAGCCTTCAAACTAACTAAATAAATTCCACTGGCCAATGGCAAACCAGCTTCATTTTTGCCGTCCCATTTGATTTGGTGAAGGCCGGCTTGTATTTCACCCTGAATCAAGGTAGTTATTTTCTGACCAGAGGTATTAAAAATTTCCAGCGAAAGGTAGGCGCTTTGAGAAATTGAGTAACGAATGGTCGTTTCTTGATTGAACGGATTGGGATAATTATTGAGCTTCACGGCGTCGCTGGTTTTAGTAGTTTTTGTTGAAGAAATTGAACTGCTCGTTCCAACTATTAATTCGCCGCGGGAGGTGAAGTCAGTTCCCCAGTCATCAATCGGCGTTTCCACAAAACCAGCCAGCCCAATTGTATCACCAGGTAGAAAATAATCGAAACCCAATCTTTTCCAATAATTCTTCACCGCATCGATTTGAAAACCCATTTCCAGGAAATCTTCACCCCAAGCATGACCAACCCAAATGTCTTTGTTTACGAAAGTATCGAAGTATGTGCCTTGCCGGGAAAATTGTTTTAGTGAATCCGGCTTTGGGACATCAAATTCGAAACAATAAAGTCTGCCACCTATTTCAGTGGGACCGCAAACATAAGTTACATCCTCTGCAGAATATTCTATTTCTTTTACTTTTCCGCTGTCCGGGTGAGGTGCAGTAAATCCCATATTTGTACACCAGAGGAACATCGCCTCAGCACCAATATTTTTTGCATTTTCTTCACTTATCGAATGTCGGTAGCCGACTGTATTCTCACGCCACATATAATAAAAAGTGTCCCAGCCAGTAGCAACATTATTATCCAAATCAGCAATGATATGATAATATCCACGGTGGCGATAAACCGGTATCCCATTATAATCTGAAACATGGGCATAGTTGGGCCAGACCGGCTGACCATAAAAACGAATGAAAAAATAGATCCTATCATCTATCAATTTTGCCTTGATTTGTTTTATGTCCACAATATCAGCGATCGCCGCGCCAACCTAAGCTGGATAAAATCCTTCGACGTTGTCAGGATCATGAATCAAGACCGGATCATTAATCCAGTCGGATTCATCACCATCCATTTTCATGTTCTGCTGTGACAGCATAGGATAGTTCAAAAATATAATCATGAACAAGCCAACAACCCAACTTTGCTTTGAATTGACCTGCATTTTCATTCGCTAATCTACAAACGAACTTCTAAATTTTTTTGGCAGGATGATTGAATATTTTCTATCAAAATTTTCGTCTGTGCCTTGACAAAACCGATGGCGAACCTTAGGCAGAAAAAATATTTACAAGCATAAAAGATCAAACAATACAATATTTCAGTTTTAGGTGGGAAAAGATAGCCTCCCGCAGGTTTCGAACCTGCGGGAGAATGGTCGTCCAAAAATCATTGCCGTCGAAAATCACTCCCCAATAGCCAGACGAAAGCCAACATTGGTATTAGCATATTTCGGTCCTAATTTGGTGCGACTGACGGTGCGCAGACTGCGCGGTATGCTCTTCCAACTGCCGCCGCGAATGACACGAGCGGTACCCGCCGTCGGGCCGGTTGGATCTATCGCTGTTCCCGACTGGTAAACATCGTACCAATCGTGACACCATTCCCATACATTGCCTGCCAGATCAAAACAGCCCTCGCTGCTTTTGCCATTTTGGTAGGAACCGATCGGCGCCGCATAAACAAATCCATCCTTTTCGCCGTTATCGTCCCAATTAGCGTACGTTTCCTGCCAGTCATTGCCCCAAGGATACTTTCTACCCACTCCGCCGCCTCGAGCGGCTCGCTCCCATTGAGCTTCGCTGGGCAGTCGATAGGACTTGCCAGTAATTTGACTCAACCATTTGCAATAGGCATAAGCCTCATACCAACTGACGCCCACCACCGGTGAAATAGCTTGACTCGACGCTGAGCACGTGTCCCACGGAGTATCGCTATTGCTCCAATTGCGCGGTTGATAATATTTATTATTGGTTATTTCGTTCCAGCCGGCTTCGGCATTTTCACTGCCATCAGTAATCAGCCAATAATCTTTGTTTTGATAGCCACCAGCCAAGACAAATTTATAAAACTCTTCATTGGTCACTTCATATTTTCCGATGTGAAAAGCGCTGAGCACTACGTCATGAAGCGGCAGTTCGACGTTCAGCCCATCACCCCAACTATCACCCATGGTAAAATTTCCGGCTGCGATTAGCGCTATCTCCGGATCAACTATTTCAATGAAACGGGATAAGATAGTAATCGGCAGATCAATCCTGCTGCTCAAAGCGTCGGTCAGGCGAAGCATTAAGTCTGCGGTAATCGCCGCATCTGCTGATCCAGAAAATTTCGCCGCATTAGCGCCATCTTTTTTTTCCATTGAGAATTGAATCCCTAAGGGAAGTGTCCCCGAAATAATCTCCCATTGGCAGGTATTTTTTTGACCAACCGGTTTGATGTAAAAAGTAATAGCTAAAGCAGTTGTCGTAGCTTTATATTGAATTATGGGAAAAATGAGTTTTTGTCCATCGCGCAAGCTAAAATTATTGATTCCCATTTTATAAAAAGTAACTTTTATCTCTTTAGCAATAGTGGTGGTAAAAATCGGACCATTGGCATCGGAGGTAATTTTTATAGTTCCTCTGTATTCGCCAGCCACTGGCAGCAAAGAGGCATCGATGGCTATTTGCATGGAATCAGGCGCAGCAACTCCAGTGTGTCCGGTGTCGGGTATTACCGAAAGCCAATCTACTGAGACCTTAGCCTTCCAATCCAGAAAGCCATTGCCTGCATTTGAAATAGCAATCTTCTGAATGCTCTGATTAAGACCATATTCCAGCGTGGTTTGCGAGACTTTTAGATTGGGCTGCTCAGATTGGAAAATCACCGCGATGGAAACTGAATTAGCATTGGACGAAAAGATAATCTGCTCACGATATTCGACCACCGAATCCAGCAGACTTCTTTTATATTTGACTGAAAACGTATCGGCAGTTCCTGCAGTGAGCAACCCCTGCTTTTGCGAATAAATCAGCCAATCCGGCGTCGCATGAATGGTCCAGGATAAATCCTCATTGCCCATGTTTTTGACGGTAACCACCGCCATACTGTCATCGTGGGTAAAACGAAGGTTTGCTGGAGATACTTCTAACAAGGGACCGGATTTTTCCAGTTTGGTTGAACAATAAAAAGAAAATGTAAGAAAAATTAGCGCTAAATATACATATATATTTTTAGTTTTCATTTTAACTTACCTTTCAGATTGAACTTTTGGCAGCGCCATTTTGATATCTGTTTCTGTTTTTGTCAAGACACGAATGATTCGCGCCGTTCTTTCATATTATCAATATGAATGACCAGTCAAAAAGCTGATTGGGCTAAAGCCCAAGTGATTTCAGAT
>CAZNDR010000184.1:0-8042 GCA_964571835.1 uncultured Cytophagia bacterium
ACAGATCTAAACACATGCACGTAAGTAAAGGGCAGATTTTCGACTAACTGCAGCGTATTTTGAAAATGCCTATCCGTCTCCCCCGGAAAGCCAACAATCACGTCCGTGCCTAAACCACAAAACGGAAATTTGTTTTTTATACTTTGGATTACTGCAGCGTACTGATCAACATTGTAATTTCGTTTCATCGCTTTGAGCATATCATCATCACCACTTTGCAGCGGCACATGAAAATGGTGGCAGACCTTTTTAGAGCCGACGATCCAATTCAGCAAATCATCAGTAATTTCCAGCGGCTCTAAAGAACTCAAGCGAACACGTTCCAAGCCGTCTACTTGTTCCACAAGCTGCAATACATTCAGCAATGATTTTTGTGGTTGTGCCTCTTTTCCATACATGCCTATATGGACGCCTGTCAGTACAATTTCCTTATGCCCGCGCACTAACAGCTTTTTCGCTAAGTGCTCGATGTGTTCAAGTGAATCACTGCGGCTTCTTCCTCTGGCTAAAGGCACGGCGCAGTATGAACAAAAGTTATTGCAGCCATCCTGAATTTTTAAAAAAGCACGGGTATGATTCCAAAAATGTCCTGGCTGTGGATTTCTAAAAGTCGCATTTGCAGATTGCTTGAAGGTAGCGCTGCCATGACTGGAATTGTGCAATAGCTCTAATAGTTCGAACTTGGCATCGCTGCCTAAAATATAATCCACTCCTTTGATCTTTTGGATTTTTTCCGGGCTCACTTGAGCATAACAACCAACAACGGCAATTTTCGCTGACGGAGTTTCCTTTCTGGCACGACGAATTATCTGTCGGCAGCGATAATCGGTTTTGGCAGTTACCGTGCAGGTATTAATGACGCAGACATCAGCCGATTGGCCAAACGGCACAATCTCGTAACCAGCCTGACTGAATTGCTCTGCCAGTACTGCCGTTTCCGATTGATTCACTCTGCAGCCCAAAGTATAAAAACTTATTTTTTTCATCTTCTCATTAAAAAAAACCTTCCACAGGCTCTAATGGTGCTGCTCGCAGAAGGTTTTCCTTTTTAATCAGCCAAGCATCTGTCGATATTATTCAGCCTCTTTTGCTTCATTTTTTTCTTTGGCTTTTTTTTCTTTTTTATCAGCCGTTTTCTTTTTTCTTGAGGCTTTCTTTTTGGCAGCAGCTTCTTCTTCTTTGTTTTCCGTTTCCGATGTGGTTTTCGGGCTTGTTACGGTCTTCTCTTTTTTAGCAGTTTTTTTAGCTGTTTTTTTCACTGCAGCTGGCGCTTTGCTGGCAGCAACGTTCTTCTTCACGGCTTTCTCCTTTCCGGCTGCTGCTTCAGCTTCAACTGTCTCACTTTTCACTTCTTCAGCAATTTCAACTGTCGAAATTGCTTCAGCACCTTCTATTTTAATTTCATCGGCTTTTTCAGCTATTTCCTCAACTGGCGAAGGTTCAACTTCAGGCAGGATTTCTTTTTCTACTTGTTCTAAAGTAATTTCTTCTTCGAATAGTTCATCTGCTACATCAATTTTTAATTCTTTGCCAGTCGTTTCTTTTTGTCGGATTAAATTGAGCGCATAATCGACATTCTCGGACAGCACTATTTTTTTCGCTTCTTTATTGAATTCGATGACACACAATTCAACTTCATCGCCGACTTTATAGCCATCAGACGGCTTGGTGATATTCGGTTTTGCCAGGTGAGACATTGGCACGAAGCCATCAACCACTTCTGGCAATTCAGCGATAACGCCCTTCTCTATCAAACGAACGATTTTGCCTTTTACCAATGTCCCCGGTTTGTACTTGATCTCAAATTCATCCCAGGGATTGACCATGGTTTGTTTGTAGCCTAGAGAAATGCGCCGGTTAGAACGGTCGACATTTAGGACAACAACTTCGATATCATCACCTTTCTTCAAGACTTCGCCGGGGTGCCTTATCTTTTTCGTCCAGGATAGATCGGAAATATGAATCAATCCGTCGATGCCCTCTTCCAATTCAATGAAAGCACCAAAATTGGTCAGATTTCTCACTTTGCCATTGTGTTTCGAGCCAATGGGATATTTCTCTTCAAGCGTTTCCCAGGGATCAGGCTCGAGTTGCTTTAAGCCGAGTGAAATTTTCTTTCCCTCTTGATCGATATTCAAAATTTTCGCTTCGATCCATTCGCCTACAGCAAGCAGCTTGGACGGATGTTTAATATGCTGTGTCCATGACATTTCAGAAATATGAATCAAGCCTTCGACGCCTTTTTCCAATTCGATAAAGGCACCATAATCTGAAATGTTAACGACCTTGCCTTTAACAGTCGCGCCGACTGGATATTTTTGCATGACATTTTCCCAGGGATGAGGCTGAAGTTGCTTCAAACCTAACGAAATGCGATCTTTTTCTTCATTGAAGTCTAAAATCATTACTTTAATCGTCTCGTCGAGCGCCACCACTTCCGATGGATGGCTGATTCGACCCCAGGATAGATCGTGGATATGCAGCAAACCATCAACACCGCCCAGGTCGATAAAGACGCCAAAGTCAGTAATGTTTTTAACGGTTCCATCGAGCACTTGACCTTTTTCCAGATGTTCGAGAATTTTTGAACGCTGTTCTTTCATCTCTTCTTCGACCAAGACGCGATGAGAAACAACAATATTTTTTCGCAACTGATTTACTTTGACAACTTTGAAATCCAGCATATTGCCAATAAGGGCATCAAAATCTCGAATGGGTTTTACATCAATCTGCGAACCGGGCAAGAAGGCATCCACTCCGTTTAAGTCAACCACGATTCCGCCCTTGATTCTTCTCATGCAGCGTCCCTGAATGATATCACCATGTTCATAGGAGTTTACAATTTTTTCCCAGGCATGAATAAAATCGACTTTTTTTCTGGATAAAACCAATTGACCATCGGCGTCTTCGATATTTTCCAGAAAAACTTCAACGTCAGCACCAATTTTTAAATCACTTGGATTAGAAAATTCTTCGAGCAGGACGACACCTTCGGATTTGAAACCGATGTCGATCGTGACTTCTTTTTCATTGATAGAAAGAACCTTGCCAACGATCAGCTCACCTTCGACAAAATCGTTAATCGTGTCTTCATAAAGCTTTTTGAGTTCATCGAATTCCTGTTCGCTGTATTCTTTTTTTTCTTCTAACTCAGCTAACTTTTGTGATGCTGAAGTCGGGTTGTTCATCTTCTCTGTTGTGGTTTGCTCAGCTAAATCACCTCCTTGCGCAGTTTTTTCTGGTTCTTCAATCCCGATATCATTAATCGTGGATTGATCTTTCGTTAATTCATCCATTAAAGAATACCTCCTAAATATTGGTTTGTTTCGGATGTGAAAATTCGCTTTCAATTTTTTGTTTGATTTCAACTAATTGCCAATGCGGCGTTGAAGCGCCGCCGGTAATGCCAACAGTTTGAACATTTTCAAACCATGCTTTTTTTAGCTCATCGGGTGACGAGATAAAATATGAACGTGGATTTTGCTTTTGAGCAATGGAAAATAGCACTCGAGAATTAGAGCTATTTTTGCCAGCGACAAAAATCACCACGTCACATTGTTGAGCCAGATTTTTAACCTGTTCGTGCCGCTTCCTGACCACCGAACAGATGGTGTTTTTGATAACTAAATGATCAGCTCCCTTCCTAAGTTGTTTGGCGAAGTAATCAAATATCTCTTCATCAATCGTCGTTTGCGCCACCAACAACAACTTTTTTTTATTTATTATTTTATCTTCATCGCCCGGCTGTAATACAACAATCCCTTTGTTATCACAGAAACCAAGCAGCGCTTTCACTTCCGGGTGATGTATTTTTCCAACTATGACAATGGTATAACCTTTTTGGTGATATTGTTGAATCAATTTTTGTGAGCGGATTACCCGCGAACAAGTGGCATCGACATAACTAAAACCAAAATGTTCAATTCGTCCCAACAACTGCGGAGAGATGCCATGGGAGCGAATTAATAGTGCCTCATTTTTTAGTGGCTCCCAGTTCGTTCCTTCCTGTTCCAATAGGGTCTGATCCACTTCTTTTAAGCCTAGCTTTTTTAATCGTTCGATCTCCTGCTGGTTATGAATGAGCGATCCTAAAGCGGTAATCGATTTATTCTCACTTAATCTTGTTTCAACAATATGTACTGCTTTGATAACGCCGGGACAAAAACCAGCTTTTTCATCTATGACTATATTCATTGGAAAAATTTTTATTCTTGCCTGTCAGCTATCGCGTGCCACTCTTTAACAATCAAATCAACCTGCTGTTCAATCGTCAGATCAGTTGTGTCAATTTCAATAGCTTCATCAGCTTTTATAAGCGGCGAAACTTCTCTCTGGCTATCTTTTTGGTCACGGTCTTTTATTTTTTGGGCAATCTTTTCCAGATTGGCGGTGTCACCTTCTGCTGCGGAAAATTCACGAGCTCTTCTTTTGGCGCGTGCTGCCAGCGAGGCGACTAAAAATATTTTCAGCCGCGCCTCGGGAAACACCACGGTGCCAATATCACGACCTTCAGCTACTATTTTGCCCTGCTTCCCCAGCTTGCGCTGCCACTGAACCATCCACGTTCGAACGGCCGGCTGAGAGGCAATGGTGGCGACATGTTCTGTAACCTGCTCAGTGCGGATTTTTTTTGTCACATTCTCACCGTCCACTATGACGCTCCAGCGTCCATTTTTTTCCAGCACCTGAATATCAATATTTTTTATCAACGCCTTCAAAGCCGTTTCATCATGGAAATTCAGGCGTTGCCGCAGCGCTTTTAAGGTCAGCGCTCTGTACATCGCGCCCGTGTCTAAATAGGTAAAACCTAATTGTTTTGCCACCAGTTTCGCTGTCGTGCTCTTGCCGGAACCAGCTGGACCATCAATAGCAATGATATCAGTTTTTAAGTCGTTCTTCACTCAGTGCTAATTTTCTCAACCTGGTAATTTCTTTTTTTGTTAAAAAGCGCCATTTCCCCGGCGCTAATCCTCTCAAGCTTAAGCCGGCAAAATGAGTACGCTTTAATTTTTTTATGTCAAAATCGAGTGCCGCCAGCATGCGGCGAATTTCCCGATTGCGACCTTCTTGCAGCGTCATTTTAATTTTGCGGCTTTCCTCATCGACAACGGTTACTTCACAGGGTCTCGTTGGTCCATCCTCAAGCAAAATTCCTTGTTGCAGTTTAGCAACATGCTCAGCATTGATTGCTTTGTCGAGCCAGACATGATAAGTCTTTTTGACATTGTACTTCGGATGCGTCAAGCGATAGGCTAATTCACCATCATTCGTCAGCAACAATGCTCCTGTCGTCTTTTTGTCTAGCCTACCGACTGGGAAAAGCCTCACATTTGTTTCGATTAAATCGAAAACGGTTTTTCTGCCTAAGTCGTCCCGTGCAGTTGTTACGTATCCTTTCGGTTTGTTAAGCAATAGGTAAACAAATCCATCTTTTAGTTGGACTGGTTTCCCGTTGACTGTCACTGCTGCCTTGGTTTCATCAATTAGTTGTCCCAGCGAGTAAACAACGCGTCCATCCACAGCGACTCGTCCTTCCTCAATAAGGCTATCAGCTTTGCGCCGCGAGGCAATTCCAGCTTCCGCTAAAAACTTATTCAATCTCTTCATTATCTTTTTGAATTTCCTCGCCAAGCTCGATGTCGTTTGCCTCGCCGTTACCATCAAGGGCAGAAATTTTTTCAGCGATTCTTTCGTCCAGCTCTTCATTAACGAAGGGAAGCTCTTCCTGGGTGCTGCCTAACAAATCTTCAATTTCTTTAGGTTTGGGCAGCTCCGCCACATCATTAATGCCAAAATATTGTAAAAATTCTGAAGTGGTGCTGTACATTAATGGGCGCCCTAAATTTTCCGACCTGCCGGAAATAAAAATCAAATTTCTTTCCAACAGCGTTTTCACTACGCCATCAGAATTGACACCGCGAATAGCATCTATTTCAGGCCGACTAATGGGCTGCTTAAAAGCAATAATCGCCAACACTTCCAAGCCAGCGCGAGACAGCTTTGATTTACTTCTCCCTTTGTAATATTTTTTGATATACTTCGAGAATTGAGGTTTAGTCACAAATTGATAGCCGCCGCCCAAACGCACAATGTGAAACGAATGCTGGTTCTTTTCGTACTCGCCATTTAACTCATCAATAATTTGTTGTATCTTGGCAACGCTTAATTCTTCAATGACACTTTTGATGCGATTCTCGGTTATCGGATTAGCGGAAGCGAAAACCAACGCCTCGATGATTCTTTTTATTTCCTCAAATTCAATCACGCTTCCTCACAATCCAAATCTCGCCAAACGGCGTTGATTGCCTAGTTCTTATTACTCCCCGACGCATCAGCTCTAACACAGCCAAAAATGTAACCACCACTCTTATTCTATCGTTCAGCTGCGAAATTAATTCATAAAATGTTACCTGTTCGCTTTCGCGTTTGAATTGCATAATATAGTCAATCTGTTCTTCCATCGTGATTTGAATGTCAACCACCTGATGAAAAGATTCCTTGGGCATCTTGTCGAGCACTTGCTTGAAGGTGGCAATCAAAGAAAAAAGAGAAATATCACCCAGATCTAATTCATCGCTTGCTCTTGCTTCGATTTCTTCAAAATAGCCGCGACCAAAAATATTGGAACGTCTTTCTTCCATTTCACCAAACTTATAGGCAACTTCTTTGAAGCGCTTATATTCCAAAAGCCGCGTCACCAACTCCATTCTTGGATCGACGATTTCTTCATCATCTTCAGCTTTGGGACGAGGTAATAGCATTTGCGCTTTTATTCGAATCAGGGTGGCGGCTAATAAGATAAATTCGCTGGCTGCTTCCAGATCAAACATCTGAATAATAGCTACATATTCGAGATATTGTTTGGTAATCTCGGCGATAGGAATATCGTAAATGTCTACTTCATTTTTTTTGATCAAAAATAACAGCAAGTCCAAAGGACCTTCAAAATTTTTTAGTTTTACCCGATAAGCCATTATCATCCGAGCTTCATTGCATGATGAACTTTCTCCATTGTTTCGTACGCGACTCGTTGCGCCGCTGCTGTGCCCTTGGCAATGACATCGTTCACCATATCCAGGTGATGCTCATAATATCTCCTTTTTTCTCGGAAAGGTGCCAGATAGGCAGCTAATTTCACGGCTAAGTTTTTCTTGCAAGCAACGCAGCCAAGTTTTCCGCTTTGGCAGTCTTTTTCAATTTCCGGCTGCTCTGCCACATTAAATTTAGTATGGTACATATATACGTTACATATTTCCGGATGCCCCGGATCGCCCAGCCGGATTTTCTGCGGATCCGTAATAGCGCGCATGACTTTTTTGCCAATCTCCTCTGGTTCATCGGACATAAAAATAGTGTTCCCCAGTGATTTGCTCATCTTTTTGCCATCAAGTCCGGGCAAGCGGCTGAACTGGCTCAACTTGCCATCGGGCTCAACAAACACCTTTCCATAAGTACTATTAAATTTTCGCGCTATCTCCCTGGTCAATTCGATGTGTGGCATTTGATCTTCGCCGACTGGAACCAGATGCGCCTGATACAGCAGAATATCTGCCGCTTGTAACACTGGGTAACCGAGATGTCCGAAAATCATGTTTGCTTCCACACCCAAATCTCTTGCCTGTTCTTTGACGGTGGGATTTCTTTCCAGGCGCGGCACTGTAACCAACATCGAAAAAATCAGGTACAGCTCAGCATGCTCTTTAATTTTCGATTGAACAAAAATTGGACTTTTTTCCGCATCTATTCCAGCAGCTAACCAATCAATTACCATATCTAATGTATCAGCCTGAACATGAGAAGTATCTAAACTGGTTGTTAATAAATGCCAATCAGCCACGAGATGAAAATTCTCATATTCACCCTGTAAATTGACCCAATTTTCTAACGCACCAACATAATTTCCCAAATGTAATTTTCCGGTCGGTCTCATCCCGCTCAAAATTCGCTTTTTCATCTGCTGCTGTCTCCGCATCTTTTTTATTTGGCTGCAAACTCTCTATTTTCAATCTCAGAATCAATTTGGCCTTGACTCACAATAGTTT
>CAZNDR010000185.1:0-8019 GCA_964571835.1 uncultured Cytophagia bacterium
ATTTAAATCAAATTACAATTCAAGCGCCGAGGCGAGTTGCCACATTGCTTTAGGATTAATAGCTAAAAGAAGCAACAAAACTGATGTGTTTCTTGAATATTTTAAAGCTGCCATTAAAATAGTCAATAAAATCGAAGATTGGTATCTGGCCAGAAATATTAACACAAATCTTGGTTTCTACTGGCGCGATACGGCGAATTTTCCCGAGGCCAAAATCTGCTTTGAAAAAGCAACCAATATTGCAACAATCTTTCATGACTACCAAGATGCCGCTTCCAATGGCTATTACTTTGCTCAAATGCTTTTTAATTTAAGAAATTTTAATGAGGCAATCGCTGCTTATGATGAGTACGAAAAATATGCTCGATTAGCGAACGATGTCAAATTGCTTTTCCGCTATAAAATTGCAAAAGGAGATATTTATACTTATCTCAATCAAAATGATCTGGCCAAATATTTTTTTGAAGATGCCTTAGAACTTGCTCAAGCTAACCAACTAATCCGTGAACGGCACACCGCTAATGCCAGATTGGCTAATGTCTTGGTTCGCATGGATGGCTATGCGGAGGCGAGACGACTCTATCGGCATTACATTGATTTTATCAACAAATATAATTTACACCGAACAGATAGCGAGGCTTACTGGTTGTGGAAGCTCGCCCAATCATATTTGGCAGAAAAAGACTATGTGAATGCAAAAATAAATTTCGCCAAAGCAAGGCAAAGCGCCAAGCAGTTTGATAAGAAATTGGACTACAAATGGTCGATCATACGTTTGGCTGAAATTGAAGAAAAGACAAAACATTATGACAACGCGCTTGTGCTTTTTCAGGAGGTGCTGCAAGAAACGGAACAAGATGGCAATGCCAGCGAGCTTTCAGAAATTTACCTTGGCTTGGGTAAGGTATATCAGGCAAAAAACCAATTTGAACAGGCAATCACTTTTTATCTTCGAGCAGCGAAAATCATTGAAGCGACGAGGCAGGATTTGCAGGTCGAACAATTGAAAATCGGCTATTTCAAAGATGAATACCTGGTTTATAAAAATTTGGTCCACTGTTATGTTTATCGTTATTTCCAGGAAAAAAATCCCGCCTATCTCGATAGCCTCTTTTTTTATGATCAATTAGCAAGAGGCAGGTCGCTGCAGGAACTTAGGCTTAAAAAAAGGAATCCTTACATCGACAGCGGTGATAATTTTATTTTTCAGCAGTATGCCAAAGCCTGTTCCGCTCTGCGTCAGGCGCAGAAAAAACTTCGATTTTCAACCGAGCTAAACTCCCAGGCTGATCTGACAGCGAAAATCTCCCAAATTGAAGCCGAAAAATATTCTGTCATCGAGCAGCGCCTTCGTCTGGTTGAAACGGCAAAAGATAAAAAAATGGCCAGAACATTAGTTTGTCCCTTGAGCTTAGCCCAGCAAAACTTAAACAAAGAAAATATGGCTTTGCTCATCTACAATTTGACTGCTGAAAATACGTTTGTTCTGGCTATTGCAGACAGCTCTTTTGACATCGTTTCGTTGACCGTCAATGCTGATTCCATTTCTGTCTTAGCTGATTCATTGATTATGCCATTTCATCACGTGGCTCAGGATGCAGTCGAAAAAATTAGCTTTCGAGCTGACATCGCCTATCAGCTTTATCAAATTTTAGTTGAGCCGGTGGAAAAAATGGTCAGCTTGCCCAATAAAATTTTAATAGTAACGGATCAAGCTTTGCTAAAGTTGCCTTTTGAAATGCTGTTGACAGCCAGGCCCGAGAAATTGCAGTATAGACCAACGGATCTGCCGGATTATCAAGATCATTTTCTCTTGCATAAATATTCTTTTGCCTATGCGCCTAGCATTTATTTTTTGAATAGCAAACCACCATCGGTCAAGGGACAGGCAAAATTTCTCCTTTTCGCTAATCCAGTCCAGTCAGTGACGGTCGCTGATAAAATGGCTGAGCAAAAAATTATCGCTACGTGGCGGCAATTTTCTCCGCTGCCCAATGCCGATGTTGAAGCGACTCGAATTAAGCAAGTGCTGAAAAAGGTGCAGATTTACCGCCATGAAGCAGCCACCAAATCGCTATTTGCCAGAAAAGCATTGGAAACTAACTACATCCATTTAGCAGCCCATGGTTTTGTTGATCCGACTTTTGATGCCTTCTCCGGAATTGGCTTGGCTGCTGGCGCTGATTCGACCGATGATGGTTTGCTGATGGGCTACGAAATAGCAGATTTAAATTTGCAGCAATGTGATTTGATCACTTTGAGCGCCTGTGAGACCGGCCAGGGGAAGGCAGTAGCTGCTGAGGGCGTGCTCGGCTTGCCCAGATTATTTTTGGGCGCCGGTGCAAAAACTGTACTCATGACTCTGTGGAAAGTAGATGATAGATTTACCTCCGAGCTCATGCCCCGTTTTTATGATTTTCTGTTCAATAAAAAATTAGCCAAAGCCGAAGCACTCGCTGCTGCTAAACGTGAGCTGATCAGCAAAAAAGAAGAAAATTTGTACTATCAACACCCTTTCTTCTGGGCCTCTTTTTGCCTGTTTGGAGAACCAAGAAACAGTGAAACTCTTCCTTCACCTGCTTTAGCCATCATTCTGCTGGCAATGATCTCTTTGACTGTGTTAGCGCTATTGATAAAAAGAATGTCAAACCTGAATCAGTCCAAAATGACAAAAAAATAAAATTTGCTTTTTTATTTTTTTTTAGTATATTCAGCTTGTTCGCTTTCCTTGTTTTCTTTGACGCAAACATGCCCTTTTCCATTTATCCAAATAATTTTTTAAATGTAAAGCAGGACAGCTAAAATGTGGAATATAGGGCAGCGTTGGTCTCTTTGACCTGATAATTCCCTTCATAAGTTCATAACCACCGGAGCACGAATAATTGAGGCAAACCATGAACAGTTCATCCAAGACAAAAGACTTTTTTAACTTCAAACATACTACCTCGACCACCGGTTGCCTGGCTCAGCGATCGCAAACCAGATTGGTCATAGCGATTCTTGCCTTCATCATTGGCTGTGGACAGCTTTTTATCTCCTGTGAGATGAAAAAACAAAGCGCACGCGTCGAATCATTTAATCCCATTGACGAGGTGCCGCCGACGACTAATTTTACACTTGCCTTTTCGACAGATTTGGTAAGTGATTCTTTGCTGAACAGGTGGCAGGATGAGCAGTTTTTAAAATTTGACCCGGAAATCAAGGGCCGATATCAATGGATAGCTCCCAACAAACTTCGTTTTTACCCCAACCGCCAATTAGCGCCATCAACAAAGTATCGCGCCGAAATCACCTCGGCTTTGGCAAAGCAAACCGGCTATTCTTTGAAAGGCAAACGAACGTTTGAATTCTTTACCAAACGCTTTAACATCAACAATGCTTCGCTTTCGCTCGAATATTTACCTGATTCAGAGAAACTTATTACTTTGGTTTCAACTGTCGAATTTAACTATGAAGTTTATCCAGAAGAGGCGATCAAGCATGTCTCGCTATCTTATAAAGACGGTGAAGCTATTCCTTTTAAAATGCTGACCACGTCGCCGGGCGCTATCCTTTCGCTGCAGGCAGAAAACATTAAACGAAGTGACGAGCCAAAAGAAATCCAGCTTCAGATATCTGCTGGTTTATTGCCCATTGGAGGCAATCTGGGTTTAGAGCGCGATTATGTCAAATCGGTTAACATGGTGAAACGACAAAAACTGATCGTGGAGCGGATAAGTCCAGTTCGTATTAGCACCAATTTAAACTCAATCAGGATTCAATTCAATCTGCCCATCGATAGCAGAAAAGCTTTTCATTACATTAGTATCGAACCAGCGCTGCCTTTTAAAGCACTGGCTTCTCATCACTATCTCGAACTTCAGGGTGATTTCAAGGTTGAAACGGCTTACCGCATTATCGTCCAAAAAGGATTGAAGGCCATCGACGGCTCAGCACTGGAAAAGGATTTTTCTCAGACCTTGACTTTTTTCAAAGAAAACATCGCGCCGCAAATTGATTTTGTGGGTGAAGGCATCTTTCTCACCCAGTCGGGCAAGTTGAACGTGGGCATTTCTACTATTAATATCAGTGAAATTTCGATCGAGATCGATAAAATTTTTGAAAATAATCTGGTCTATCTGTTGAATGAAAATGATGTTACTGGCAATCAGCGTTATTATTGGTACAATCTCCAGGCGCTGGGAAAACGAATTTTTGAAACTGAATTGACAGTTCAATCGATTCCCAACGACGAGGTAATCACGCCGCTGAGTTTGGAACAATTTCTCAACAAAGAAAACAGAGGCATTTTTAATGTCAAGGCTATGAAGTCAGATGAGCGCTGGATCGAGGCATCAAAATGGGTCATGGCTACCGACATGGGCATGGTGGCAAAAAAAGCCGGAAGCGACCTATGGGTCTGGGTCAATTCGCTAACCTCGTTGAAGCCAGTCGCTGAGGCTGACATCAAGCTTTTCAGCCAAAACAACCAGCTTTTGGCCACCCACAAAACCGATGCCAATGGTTTAGCTGTTTTGAAATTGAATTCCATTTCTGATGAACAATCAACGCCTTTTATTATTACCGCCGCTACTGAAAATGATTTATGTTTTCTTGAACTGAGCAAACGGCAAATTTCCACTACTGATTTCGGAGTTGGCGGCGACCTTTATTCCGAGTTTGGCTATGATGCCTTCATCTATCTTGAACGAGGAATTTACCGACCGGGAGAAATTGCTCATTTTGCCGGAATCGTTCGTGCTGAAAATACCAGCGTGCCGGCTGCTTTTCCAGTCATCATGCAGGTTAAGGGGCCCGATAACAATATCTTTGATGAGCAACGAGGTACATTAAATGAGCAAGGAGCAGTGGAATTTTCCACGCCGATTCCAGATTATGCTAAAACCGGCAGCTATACTGTCCAACTCAACATCGGAGAAAACGAAGAAATTGGTCGAGCTAGTTTTAATGTCGAAGAATTTGTGCCCGATCGCATGAAAGTCAAACTTTTGACCGATAAAGATAATTTTGAAATAAACGAAAAGCTAACTTTTGCAGTGGAGGCCATTACGCTATTTGGGCCGCCCGCTTCGGGCAGACAGGTTTTAGCTGATTTGGAAATAGAAGATGTCACTTTTTCGCCGGCAACATATCAGTCGTTCACTTTTCGCGACAACAAAAAAGCATTTACAAATCAGCGATTCGATTTAGGCGAGCAGAATCTTGATGAGGCTGGCAGATTTCAATACTCTTTTATGCTTCCGGAAAATCTTTATCCACCATCATCATTAAGAGCGATCGTTTCTGCCACGGTGTTGGAGCCTGGTGGTAGAGGCGTATCGGCTTATTGCAGTCTTAAGCTCCATCCTTATAAAACATACGTCGGTTTGAGAAAAAGCAAACAGGGCTACGCCACACCAAACGAGAAAACAGCTTTCGATTTTGTGGTAATGGATTCAGACGAAAAGCTGCTGCCTGATCGGGAATTGGAGGTGTCCTTTTATCGCGTTTATTGGCACTCCATTATGAAAAAGGTAACGAATGGAGATCGCTATCAATATGTCTCTGAAAAAGTTGAAGAGCTAATTCAAAAATTTACCATTCATTCGGCGGCGGAAATTGGCAACTTTCAAGTTACGCCCGGGGATTATGGTGAGTTTTTGGTCGTGGTATCAGATCCTGTTGCTGGTTCCTCAGCCTCATTATTATTTTATGCGAGCGGCTGGGGTTATTCGCCCTGGGCGATGGATAATCCTGACCGCATTGAGCTCGATCTCGACAAAGAATCTTACTTGCCGGGGGAAACCGCCAAAGTGAACGTCCGCGCGCCCTTTAATGGAAAATTATTGGTGACAGTGGAACGGGATAAAATTTTTAGTTTTAAAATCTACACCTTGACCGAAAATACGGCATCGTTGGAAGTCCCTATTACCACCGCGTACAAACCAAATGTCTATCTCTCTGCTCATTTGATTCGATCGACTCAATCTCTGGATCGCGATACGCCGGTTCGTGCTTTTGGTGTCGCGGCAGTAAAAATCAACAACGAAGCTAATCGGCTGACCGTTCAACTGGAAGCGCCCAAAGAAATTCGACCGAAAAATAATTTGACTGTTAAATTTCAAGTCAAAGGTGGCAGCGGCCATCGACCCTATGTTTCCATCGCTGCGGTCGATGAAGGCATCTGCCAGTTGACGGATTTTCAAACGCCGGATCCGTTTGCTTTTTTCTTTGGCAAAAAAAGATTATCAATTGAATCTTACGATAGTTATAGTTTGATTCTACCAGAAATTGAACCGGCTGCCTCTTCTGCCGCCGGTGATCTTGAAGCGAGGCGAAAAAAACACTTGACTCCAGTCAGCGTCACTCGAGTCAAACCGATTGCCTTTTGGTCGGGATTGATCCAAGCCGACCGCACTGGCAAAGGCCAGGCGACTTTTAAAATTCCGCAATTTAATGGCACAGTTCGGCTGATGGCCGTAGCTTTTGCGGATGACAAATTTGGCAACAAAGAAGAAAAATTATTCGTGCGCGAGCCGATCGTGTTGACACCGACTTTTCCGCGTTTTGTCGCTAGCGGGGATGAGTTTACTGCGCCGGTGAGCATTTATAATGGCACTGGATCAGAACAATCGTTCAAAATCGAGCTCAAAGTCAAAGGTCCAGTAGAGGTGCTCGCCCGAGCTGTCCAATCAATAATAATTGCCCCAGCCAAAGAAGCCCAACTTTATTTTTCCTTAAAAGCCCAGAACACTATTGGCACGATCGAAGGCGATATTTTTGCCAGCGCTAGCGGCGAAAAAACCGATTACCACGTCGAGCTTCCGCTGCGTCCACCAGTTCCTTACACCACGTTGAGCGGTAGCGGATCAGTCACTGAGGCGATCCCGGCGACTTTTGCCTTTCCAGGCAATTGGTTGGAAGGGACAGCAAATTTTACGTTGTCGATTTCTTCATTTCCGGCAATTCAATTTAGCCGAAGTTTGTCGTATTTATTGACCTATCCTCACGGCTGCATCGAACAGACCACATCGAAGCTTTTCCCTCTGCTTTATTTTAAAGAGCTGGCTAAAAAGGTTGAACCGGCTTTATTCGAAACCAACAGCGCCGATTATTTTATTGAAGAAGGTATCACCAAATTAGAAAATATGCAATTAGCTTCTGGTTCTTTTTCTTACTGGCCCGAGGGAGATTACATCAACAACTGGAGTTCGGTTTATGCCGCCCACTTTCTTGTCGAAGCACGGAAAGCCGGTTATGAGGTCTCAGATCGTGTGTACAAAAAAATGCTCAGTGCGCTTCGTTCCATGACTCGCATTTATAGCAGTGAGGATGCGCACAGCTTCCAGATTGCAGTTTATGCCTGCTTTGTGCTTGCCCTGGCGGGCGAGCCTGAAAAAAGCACCATGCTCTATTTCAAAAATAATGCGCTGGATAAACTGGATGATTTTTCCCAGTACCAGTTGGCTGGCGCTTTTGCCTTGTCAGGCAATTTACAAACGGCGCGCTTATTATTGCCCACAAAAGCAACAGCCATTGATCCGCTGCGCAACCGCGAAACCGGGCAAAATTTCAATTCATCAATTCGCGCCAAAGCCATTATGCTGGATATTCTGGCCGAGGTCGATGAGACAAATCCCTCAGTGCCAGCGCTGGTGAAAATGCTGGCTGAAGCAGCGGCGAAAAGTGGCTGCTGGCACACCACGCAAGAAAATGCCTTTGCTTTTCTGGCGTTGGGCAAAATTATGAAAAAGCAATCTGCCGGAAATTATTCCGGCTCGCTCTCCATCGAAGGAGCAAAGTACGAAAAATTTGATAGCGATGATTACACCTTCTCAGATACGAAATGGGCGGGCAAAAAAGTAGCGCTATCGATTCAGGGTGAAGGAACCTGTTATTATTTCTGGCGAGCTGAAGGCATTCCTGCCACCAAGCAGGTCGATGAATTCGATAATGATTTGGTTGTGCGGCGCTTTTATTTGAATGAGGAGGGCATCCCGATTAGCAATACTGGTTTTAAGCAAGGTGAGCTGGTCATCG
>CAZNDR010000186.1:0-7990 GCA_964571835.1 uncultured Cytophagia bacterium
GCATAGGTAAAAATGAGGTACCATTCAGGATGAACTCCGGCCGGCGTCGGTGCAAAAATGTCTGCTTTGGAGCCCAATTCCCAGGGAAAGATTGAGCACAAGGCTAAAAGAATTCCTAAAGTAACCAGCCATCCCAAAATATCATGCAGGACAAAATGAGGAAAAAACTTTTTTTCTTTTATTTCTTTGCCCGACTTTTCAATGCTAAAGGGAAGGCTCATGCCTTGAAGCTGCACAAACAACAAATGAAGCCCGAGCATTATTCCTAAAGCAAGCGGCAGCACCGCCACATGAATGCCAAAAAATCGTGTCAGCGTTGCGCCGGTAACCTGGTCGCCACCACGCAAAAAGATCATTAAATATTTGCCCACAAAAGGCACCAAACTGGTTATCTCAGTGCCCACTCTGGTGGCGGTGAGCGCTAACTCATTCCAAGGCAGCAAATAGCCAGAAAAGCCAAATCCAATACAGATCAACAATAATAATGTGCCGCTAATCCAGGTGAATTCTCTGGGCCGGCGATAACTTTTCAGAAAATAGGTCGCAAACATGTGGATGAAAATTGCCCCCATTAATAAATTGGCTGACCAACTGTGCAGGGATCGAATCAACCAGCCGAATTTTACTTTGGTCATGATAAATTGCACTGACTCAAAAGCGGCTTCAGCAGTGGGTCGGTAATAAAGCAAAAGCAAAATGCCGGTAACAATTTGTACCATAATCAAAAACAGAGCAAAACCGCCAGTATAATACCAAATCGAATGCTTATGAATTGGCACCGATTTCTGCTTAAAAAATTCTATCCAGCTCTGAATTGGATAACGTTCATAAAAATAGTCTGATATTTTCATCGTGCTTTCTAAACTTTTTTGGATGCAATGACATTTTCATTTACAAGGGAAACGTTATACTCTTCTAAAGGGGCAGGAGGAGGACCGGAGAGTACTTTGCCAAAGAGATCAAAATGCCCATTGTGGCAAGCACACCAAATATGTTTCAGCCCAGGCTGATATTGAACAGTACAATTTAAATGGGTACAGGTCGCTGAAAAGGCTTTGTAATGGCCATCAATCGTCAAAATTAAAATACCCGGTGCATTGCCAAATTTAAATATTTTTGCCGTATTCAACTTCAATTCACCGACTTTGGCTGCAATGACCTCTGATTGCTCCGCTTGCGGGATTTTGGGAGGCATAACAAAACGTACAATGGGATAAATAATGGCGCCTGCCAGTGCGCTCAAACTGCTAAGCAGAGAAAAATTGATGAATCGGCGACGAGTCAAAAATGGTATCATTTTTTAATCTCATTTTTATCGAAACAAAAATTGTACCTATTGTATATTTTAAAATGTACCAATTATACAAATTTATTATTTTAATGTCAAGAAATTTTCTTGATATTTTAGCTTGAATTTTTTATATTAGGCGACTTAAAAAAAATTTATCTTTGCTAACCTCTAAATTATGAAGAAGCTGATGATTAAAAAAATTTTTCTTTGTTTATTTCTCTTAATGTATGAAGTGAGTTTGCCTTTTGCCCAAGAGGAGGTAACTTGTCTCGAGTGCCATTCAGATCCGACTCTCACTACCGAAAGAGATGGCAAAACTATTCAGCTTTATTTAAAAGAAAAGGATTATCAAAAATCTGTCCATGGTGAAAATGGTTGCATTTCATGCCATGATGATGTCGATCCGGAAAACTTGCCCCATGCGGCATTATTGAAAAAAGTCGAATGCCAAAACTGCCATGCTGAGGAGTTTGCATTTTACTCAAAAAGTTTGCATGGTCAGGCATTAGCGCGAAAAGACCCTTATGCACCCACGTGTGCCAGCTGTCATGGATCGCACTATATATTGCCGGCCACCACTCCTAAATCAAATTCGTATGTGATGAATATTCCGGTGATGTGCGGTCGTTGCCACAAAGAAGGCACAGAAATGGTAAAAGTACATGATATACCGGAAAAAGATATTATTCAAAATTATACCGAATCCATTCATGGCGAGGGCTTGTTAAAACGAGGCCTTACGGTTACGGCTGTTTGCACCAGTTGTCATACTGCCCACAATGTTTTGCCTCACACGGATCCCGAGTCGTCCATCAATCGCAATAATATTGCTAAAACCTGTATGCAGTGTCACACACTCATCGAGCAAGTGCATCTCAAAGTGATCCGAGGTGAATTGTGGGAAAAAAAACCCGCTCTCATTCCGGCTTGTATTGACTGCCATTCACCGCACAAAATCAGGCGTGTTTTTTACACCGATACGATGGACGACAAATTCTGTATGACCTGTCATTCAAACCACCAACTGGTGCGCCAACAGGATGGCAAGATCGATTCGCTTTATGTTGACAAAAACACTTTACTGAATTCTGCCCATGCTAACCGCATCGAATGCGTCAAATGCCATGTCAATGTTAGCCACGCTAAAAATCCGGTTTGTAAAGACTCTGGCCCGGTGGATTGTTCTAATTGTCATGCTGAATTGGCATCTCAATATCAGATTAGCCTTCACGGTAAACTATTTGCTCAGCATGATCCGAATGCTCCGTCGTGCAGCGATTGTCATGGCAAGCATGTCATCAAAGCAAAAAATGATAAAGATTCACCGATATTTGCCAGAAATATCCCCATGCTGTGTGGGAATTGTCATCGCGAAGGGGAAAAAGCTGCCGTTCGTTATGTGGGAAAAGAAAAGGATATTATCAGACATTATACGGAGAGCATTCACGGCAAAGGATTGTTAGAAAGCGGTTTGGTGGTCACCGCAGTTTGCACGAGTTGTCACACAGCGCACATGATGTTTCCAGCCAGTGATGCTCGTTCCAGCGTTAATCCGGTTAATGTTAATGAAACGTGTGGCAGTTGCCATTTGGGAATTTTTGAGCAATTCAAATCTTCCATTCATAGCCCATCGATCAGCAGGACCGATAAAAAGTTGCCTACCTGTCATGATTGTCATCAGGCACATGAGGTGGCCAGAGTTGATAAAGAATCATTTCGTCAACTCATTTTATCAGAATGCGGCACCTGTCATGAGCAGGAAACAGCGACCTATTTTACCACTTATCACGGAAAGGTTTCTTTGTTGGGCTCAGGCAAAACCGCTAAATGTTCAGATTGTCATGGCTCGCACAATGTACTGCCCATTTCAAATCCGAATTCCAGGCTCAGCAGCAAACACGCTGTGGAAACCTGTAAAAAATGTCATCCCAATTCCAATCGTCAATTTACCGGTTATTTGACTCATGCTACCCACCATAACCGGGCAAAATACCCGTTTTTGTTTTATACTTTTTGGCTAATGACTATTTTGCTCATTGGGACTTTTACCTTTTTCGGCTTTCATACGCTGATTTGGATCCCTCGATCGTTTCGCGAACGATTTAGATTGGAGAAAAAATTGAAGCATCAATCCAAAAGTCATTACGTCCGATTTGAACCGGTCTGGCGAATTCTTCATGTCATTGTCATTATTAGCTTTTTCGGCCTGGCAGTCACTGGAATGATTTTAAAATTTGCTAGCCGCCAATGGGCAGTATTTATTGCCAATATGTTGGGCGGTTTTGAGAATGCTGGCTTAATTCATCGTCTTTCTGCGCTGATGACCTTCACTTATTTTGGCGCTCACTTTGTTTTTCTTTATAAAAATTGGAAAAAATCAGGCAAAAAATTGAAAGAATTTATTTTTGACCAAGAAGGCTTAATGCCCAATTGGAATGATGTCAAAGAGATGGCGCAGTCGCTGCGCTGGTTTATTGGGCATAAAGAGCAACCAAAATATGGCAGATGGACCTATTGGGAAAAATTCGATTATTTTGCCGTTTTCTGGGGCGTTTCCATGATTGGTGTCACTGGATTGATTCTGTGGTTCCCGGAATTTTTTACCCTGTTTTTGCCAGGCATTGTTATAAACATTGCTACGATTGTTCACAGCGATGAGGCGCTGTTAGCTACCGGTTTTATTTTTACCGTGCATTTTTTCAATACTCATTTCAGACCAGAAAAATTCCCCATGGATCCGGTTATTTTTACTGGCACAGTTCCTCTTGAAGTTTTTAAACACGAACGACCCCGGGAATACGAGCTATCAAAACAAGCGGGTGCTCTCAAGAAAAATTTGACGCCCGCACCGAAAAGGGGATTGTTAATTTGGTCACGTGTTTTTGGGATTTTCTTTCTGTTAATGGGTTTCAGTCTGGTGGGCATGATAATCTGGGCGATGATTTTTCAGTATAAATAAGATTGAGAAAAACCTCGAATTACGTGGATTGCAAAAATTAAAAAAAAGCCAACATCCAAAATGATGTTGGCTTTTTTAATGAAACAATCGACAAAATGTTTTTAGCATTCTGATTAAGCAATTAATTTACAGTGCGCCTTAACGCTTATCATCAGCGGCAGCGCGAAGCGCCGTCCGCTGCATGCTGCTGTTAGCCCCTACTTTACTCCGAGTCATGATATCCACCTTTCGTTCGGTGGCCGAAGAGGTCGGAATGGACCCGTTCGCGCTCACGATCGATCTGTTCGGGGGTGGCCCCCAATGATCGAAGAATCGCCACGGTGAAGGCTAGTGCGACCTCACCTTCGTCCGACAGTACGGTCTTTGCTCCAGCATGGCGAAGGGTAACTACCTCTCGCAGATAAGTCGAACGAGCGAGTATCCGGATGGAAGGGTTCAACTCCCGCGCAAGGCGAATGATCTCTTCACAGCCATGGAGTCCAGCCGGGCTGAGAATAAAGTTGCCGACCGTATGCACACCTGCGGACGTCAAAGTATCGCGGTGACGCGCATCACCGTAAATCGCTGATATGCCTTGGTTGCGGAGGCGGCGTATGGTATCCAGATTCATCTCGATGACAGTTGGCTCGATTCCATTCTCACGCACAAGGTGCGTGACCGTCTGCCCAACCGGACCGTATCCAACTATGATAGCCCTGTGAAGGGCATCACTTGGCTGTACGGCTTCGGCTTCCACGCCTTCCTTTGCGGGCACTGAGGTCGGCAAACGAGCATTGAGCCAGGTCCAAAGCTTGGGCTGATGCCCGGCCCAGGCTACGATGGGATCGACCAGCCGATAGAGCAGGGGGTTTAGCGTAATAGATAGAATCGCAGCAGCGACGAGTGTGTTCATCGCGGTTGCTGGAAGAACATCCCACTGTATCCCCAAGAGAGCAAGTAGAAATGAGAACTCCCCGATCTGAGCGAGGGCCACGGCTAGGCCGAAGGCGATCTTTGGCGGGTAGCGCAACAGCCATACGATGCCCAGCGCCGCCAGCGGCTTGCCCAAGAGGATGATTCCTAGCATAGCCGCGACCTCACCTGGTGCCTGCAACAGATGGCGCGGGTCAAACAACATACCTACCGAGACAAAAAACAGTACGGCGAATGCGTCGCGCATTGGCAGGGCTTCCGTCGCGGCGCGCAGACTGAATTCCGACCGCCCCACCATCATGCCAGCCAGGAAAGCGCCCAACGCCATGGAAACGCCGAACAGCTTGGCCGACCCTACCGCAATGCCCATCGGCAACACCAAGATCGTAAGAATGAACAGTTCCCTTGAGTGTGTGGCGGCTACGCGCTCGAGCAGCCAGGGGGTAAGGCGCCCGCCGACTAGAAAGGTAAGGGCTATCAGGGCGGCGATTTTCAAGGCTGCCAGTCCGACAGCCAGCAGCACGTGGGCCGGGCCAGCCTGAGGCAGGTCGACCAAGGTCGGCAGTAGGACCAGCACCACCACGGTGAACAGATCCTCGATGATCAGCCAACCCACAGCAATGTGGCCCGTCGGGGTGTGCAGGGCGCGGTTGTCTGTGAGCACTCGAACCAATACCACGGTGCTGGCTACCGAGATGGCCAACCCCAATACGGTGCCAGCCACCCAGTCCCAACCGAACAGTTGGGTTACGAGCGCCGTCAGCACAGTAGCGATTACGATCTGGCCCACGGCCCCGGGAATCGCGACCCGCCGAACCGCTAGCAGTTCCTTCATGTGGAAGTGCAGCCCCACCCCGAACATCAGCAGGATGACGCCAATCTCAGCGAGTTGTTTTGCCAGTTCCCGATTGGCGACAAAACCTGGCGTACTTGGGCCGACGGCGATCCCTGCCACGAGGTAGCCGACGATGGGCGACAGCCCAAGCCGGTGTGTCACGTATCCGAGGGCAAGCGCAGCCCCCAGAGCGCCTGTGAATGTAAGTATTAAGTCAGCGTTGTGCATATTCTGTTATGCTTACGAGATAAAAGGTCTCGCGGACGCCCATTGTATTGGAGGGCTAATACTCCGCATAACCGGCTGGCAATGGAGCGCAGCGGAGTTGCTAGTCCGAGTTGCTGCGGTTGTTAGGCATTATGAACTTATGATTCAAATTCACCACGAGGCAACCCGGACTGGCGGATGATAGATTGAAGTGTTCCGATTCTGATTTAGTCATGGTTTGGGACAGGAACTGTTATTGTGCCCCGGGAAAGCTTCTTTTGCATTACGATATGGCTACCGCGTCGACGCACCTCGATGAAGCCATGCCTTAAAAGAATGGAGCACACTTCTTTGCCAGAAAGAATTCGAAGCCTACCCAAATGCTACCTCTACTTGGGTTACGAAAATCTCGCCGTGAAGACGTTGGTTAACCTCTTCGGCTGATGCTGCTTCAAAGAAGAGTTCCAATGCTTCTCGAAGATTATCTCGAGCTTTTTCAATACTTCCCCCTTGGCTTGCGATATCCAACTCCGGGCATAAGGACACGTACCCATCACCTTCTCGTTCAATAATTGCTGTAATTTTCATTGATTTCATCCTGTTCTGCCGAATCTACTCTTCAAATAATATTACAGATTTTTCCATTTCCCAGCCTATGTCTGTGTTGGTTGTATTCCAATTAGCCGTCTTTGGGATAATGGCAATAGATTGGAATTGGACATGTTTGACTTGGGCTTTTGGGTTGTCATTCAGCAACTTTTGTATTTCACCCTCCCGAAATTCATTTGCCGAAAAGAACCTGGTTTTGCTTCCCACTCTTATAGTCTAAAAAATTTCATCTGCCCGCCCTGAGAATATCTTGACTTTAATTTACTCTATCTCCTGTTTCCTATGCCTTACCTTATTTTATATTGCTAAATTACCGTTCGCTATTTGGAGTCTGTTTTAAAATATCTTAATTTATCCTTTTTTTTATGAGAGAATCCGCTCCAGCGGGAGAGCGAAGCAATCTCTTTGTTATCAATAAGATTGCTTCGTCCCGATAAAAAATGGTAACTCGCGATGACCTTTAGTGCGCTTATTTTCAGACAGGCATTATTGAGCAGAAGTACTTTTCGGTACTGGATGGGCAATCTCTTTGCTCATGACATCAAACTTAAATTCTTTATAAGTCGGGCTTTTAGGATTATGGCAAGTTAAACACACTTTTTCATTGGGCTCAATCAAGCCGTAATCGGCGCCTTTAGCGGTACCGGCGTAAATATCTTTCATTACCTTCAGACCTTTATATTCTGATCCGGGACCATGGCAGGCTTCACAGGAGACACCTTCTTCCAGTGTCAGCGTCTCTGCTTTTTGATCTGCTGCTGCGCTGTAACCAGTCACGTGACACACCAGGCATTCAGGCGCTTGCGAAGGATCGCCTTTAACACCTTTTTCTTTGGCAATCGTTATTGATTCAACTTTGGCTAAAGTTGCAAATGCCTGGGCATGTTTGCTTGCTTCCCATTTTTCGAATACGTTGCCCTTTTTTTCACCTTTGTGGCACATTTTGCATTTGCTAGCGCCAACGTACTGAAATTTTGTTTCTTGAGCGAACGAAAGGGCCATTAGGCTCAATATGGCAATAATTAGTAGAAAAGAAATTAACTTCTTCATAACATCTCCTCCTCAAATCTGTTGGGAATGAATGGTGGTTGTTAGTAAAATAATAGTAAATTAAATCGCTATTTTATGGGCACAAAATAATAATTTCAAAAACCAATGTCAAGCAGAAAAATGAAGG
>CAZNDR010000187.1:0-7978 GCA_964571835.1 uncultured Cytophagia bacterium
AGTTTTATCAATTCTTCTCTGCCAGCTTGACCAAAGAAAGCAATACCTTGATCAAAAATTTCGCTTGCCCTGAATCAAGGAATTACAAGATACAGCTCTATTTTGTCAATTATTCAGATTCAGCTAGTACGCTTGCATACCGTCTCGATGCCAATGAATTTCGTACCATTTCTATCGCCGGTTTGAAGAGTAATAATGAATTGATCGATTTTTATCAGCCGCCACCAGGCGCTATAAAACTGGAAATCAAAGCCAGCGCATTGGCTGACAAGCCACTTTTTATCAGTTGTGATGTGGTCATTTTGCTTGATGATTGATAGGTCATCAATCGCTTTTGGTGAAATCGAATAATCTTCGTTAAGATGGTGTTATCCTTATTTATCCAAATTCAATCTTTTCTTTTTTATCTTTGCCAGAAACAAGAGCTTCAAAATTGCTGACCGATAACATCGTTCAGCGCAAAGCTATCGCTAATTTGAAAAAGGCAGTAAGCTCCTTACACTTTTTTGCGCATCAGAGGATAAGATTTGTTTTGCTGCACGTCCATTTTTTTCAAAAATAAAACAAAGCTCCGGAATGAGTTTTATTCAGATAAAGCCTGGAATGAATTCTCGATTCGTCCCTGATTTTGTTTGGCTTGATCTCCGTCATTTACTTGTCTTGTCAGTCTGACTTTTTTAAAGTTATCTATCAATTCTTTTGCCGAAGCTGGATGTACCAGCAAATAGCGCTGCGTGTAACAAGTCGTCCAACAGCCGTGGCATTTTTGATACGATGCTAATCGTTGGTCATATGCTGGGCAAGCAAAAATAGTAAACAAGCTTTCATTCAAAATATTGCCAATCGGTTCACCGTAGCATAAAAATACCTCTCCATTTTCCATGATAGTGGTTCTGGTGGAGAGAAACCGAGAATCGACAAATGGGCAAATGTCATTTTTCCCAGTTTTAATGAATGGCGTTATGCCTTTGATGAACGAATTCAAATTTAAAATATCTGGATTATTTTCCAGAAACGCCAGCACTCTGTCCAAGCGACGGCCGGGCTGCAGTTTTAATTCATCATCTTGGCGAGTGGTGGGTGTGATGGTATGGTAGAGCCCGATAGTTGTTTTCCAGCCGAGCTGGTGTGCATGTTTGACAAGCTGGGGCACCTGCTCAAGATTCAAATTGTTGAGCACGATATTGGCATAAAGCAGTGATTTCGAGTTTTGCCGAAGTCCGGAAAGCAGCGCCATGTGGTTCAGCACGATTTCAGAGAAATTTTTGGCACCGCGTAAAGAGTCGCCAAGCTCGCCCAAGCCATCCAAAGAAGTTTGGATGTTGATATCATTGGCTAAAGCAATTTCACCAAACTGTTTGATGACTTCAGTTTTATTGTACAAACCGCTAACTAATGTCGTGGCAATCGAGAAGGTTTTTTTTGCTTCGATTAAAATTTTATCGAGATGCGGCACTAATGTCGCCTCGCCGCCGGAAATAAAACCGATAAAGGCGCCATATGCACGCAATCGCTGAGCAACTGTTTGGAAGTTTTCCCAGCTCATGCTTGGTGGATTGGTCTTCTTCTCATAAACACGGCATTGCCGACAACGCTGTGTGCACAAGCGAGTGATTCTGATTTCCGTACTGGAATTTAGAGGTCTGCCACTCAAACCATGTGCAATGCCTTTGATTACCTGTCCGAATTTTTTCACTGGTTTGTCCTGAACGTTGTAAGTGCTTGATGATGTTTTCTATCTTTCCATTTGAAGTGTCCCCAGGTGCCAAGTATGCCGGTATAGAAAACATAGGGCATTTGTACCATGGCCCACCAAAAGAAATATTTGATTAAATCCATCCGCTGATATATGGCGGCTGCTTTCAACAAAATTAAAAATTCAATAAAAAATTTAAGGGCTAAACAAAGCAAAGGTAATTGTAGCGTATGATAGAGCAAAAAGTAAAGGGGCGTGCCGAAAAATAACCAGGTATTGGCTAAAAACATAATTGTTAGAAAAATAAAAAACATGAAGTTGAGCTGTAGCTGTACCGACCCATTGGAGGCCCAGCGCTTGCGCTGGTTGAGAAAAGCTTTGATGGTCTTCTCCGGGTTTGTCCAATTGAACGACTGAGCTGAAGGCGCAAAACGGATTTTCCAGTTTGTCAATTTATGGACCAATTGCAGCAACAGCACATCATCACCACTGATCCGATCTTTTATTTTTTGAAATCCATTCACCTGCTCATAAATTTTTTTACGATAGGCCAAATTTTGTCCCGAGCCTGCCAGCGGGCAGCCCAAATTGATCGAACCCTGCGCTGCACCCATGAGTGATAAAAAATCCACTGCTTGTAGCTTTTCCAGAAGGGAATACCGTTTGCCGCGGACGCCCAATTGGGAAAAGCCAACCACCATTCCCACTCCTTCCGCAAAGTAGGAAACCATTGTTTCCAGCCAGGTCGATTTCACCCGGCAGTCAGCATCAGTGGTCAAGATAATTTCGTTTTGACTAGCTTCAATGCCCTGGTTGAGGGCGTTCTTTTTAGCCGTCAATCCATTTTTGTTATCAGCTTTGGCTCGGACATGTTTGACCAAAGGATAGCGCTGCGCGTAAAAATCGATAATATCGCCAGTGCCATCTTCTGAGCCATCATTAACAACGATGACCTCATACCAGTTTTTCGGATAGGTTTGATTAACCAGATCATTTAATAAGGCGCCAATGCTTTTTTCCTCATTACGTGCGGCAACAACTACTGAGGCCGTCAATTGGTGAGCCGTTGTTTTTTTGTTGGGGAAAAATAATCCCAGCCAAAAAAAACTCAACAGCAGGAAATAAATGATTGTAATTATAATAAGAATCATTTTTCACCCGAAGCTGGCAAGGGGAAAATTAGCCATGCAAAATTAAAAATGAAAAAATGGTGGCTGTTTATTACTGTGATATCAAGCATGCAGAATTTTTGTTGAATTTCCAGTTCAGAAGAATTGGCTTCTGCAGAATAGCTCTTTTTGCGACGAAAAATTTGGACAATGGCTTCTGCGATTTTAACAGCTATTCCTTCCATTTAATTTTGCCTAATTGACCCCAGGTGCCAAAAATTACCACATAAAAAGGATGCAGCAAGGCAGCGATGGGAAAAACATAAAGCGACTTTTGATAATCAAATCGTTGGGCGAAACGAAACAGCAGACTAAATTCGCTGAGACTTTTAATCGTTATGACAAATAGCCAGAGCAAGAAAAATTTTGGGAAAAAGACTGACGTGAGCAACAGCGAAACGAACATTAGATTGAATAAATAAATTCCAACTAAAAGAAGCTGCAGCCAGCGGGCATAAAACCTTCCTTTTGACGCATGACGAATTCGCTGATGGATAAATTGCCTAAAGCTATTGGGAATTTTCGTTTTGACTATAGCGCCGCGATCAAAGACATAGCGAAATTTCCAGCCAGTTTTTTGGGCGATCTGGTGGAGCAGCAGGTCATCATCTCCCGAAATATGCTGGCTAATTTCCTGAAAGCCGTTGACCTGCTGGAAAACTTTTTTTCGATAAGCCAAATTACGGCCGCAAACGGTAACAGGTTTGCCAAGACCAAAGCTGCAAGCAGCTAATGCCGCCAAAGAAATCGAATCCAATGTCAGCAATTGAGAAAAAAGGCTGGGTTTCTCCATCGCTTCAGTGGGCGAAAAACTGGCGACTAAACCGACATCTTCCTCAAAATAATTGGCCATCGTCTGAATCCACGAGGGAGTGGCAAGACAATCGGCATCGGTCGTTAAAATGATTTCTCCCTTGGCCTGATTGATGCCGGTTGCCAGCGCGTGCTTTTTGGGAGAAACACCGTTTACCTTTTCTCTGATGTGAAGTTGAGTCAATTGGGCACAGTGCTGTCGGTACGTTTCTACTATTTCTGAAGTGCGGTCGGTCGAGCGGTCGTTGACAATGATAATCTCAAAACGATCCTGCGGATATTGTTGATTAATCAAAGCCTCAAGGCAAGAACCGATAGATTTTTCCTCATTGCACGCTGCTACGACCACGGATACAAAAAAGTCATTTTTGAGTTCACTCCGGTGTTCATTTTTCAATTCAAAAAATAATCTAAAAATGAGCGCGGCGTAGATCAGGCAAAAGGTAACTGTTATTACGAAAAGAGTAATCAATAATTGACCTACGAAGCTTAAAGATAAAATCGAATCGAAAATTTTGCCAAAAACTGCTTACCAATTGGCAGAAAGCTCAATGATGATTTGACTATTTCGAGAGTTTCTTCCAGCAACTTGATCCAAATTGTCAGTATCAATGACATGATACTGTAAAGTCAAAAAGAAATCGCGCATAATTTGATCAGTGATATCAAAACCTAGCCGCCATTTGGTTTCCACCACACCGGCCAAAAAAGACTTGTGCCGACCGTCCTCTTTTTTGTGAGGAGTATTGATATTGCCAGCACCATGCCGCAGCCGTTCAGCAAGTATTTTTACATTTAGTTCCCGGTTGATGAGCCACTCGGTTTCACAATAGAGTTGATCCGAATTTGGACCCAGCCAGTGGCCAATACTTTGATTATAGTTTTGATAGACATTGATCGGCTCATAATGGGTATAAACGTAAGGCTCAATCCTGGTGTATTCAGTCCTGAACGCCAGGTTGGCAAGCCCCAACGGATTCACCCAAAAATAGCCGGTTTGGAAGGCAAATTTGTTTCCATAATAAGTAAAAGGATTTTCAGCTAAGGTGAAATCATCGAGCAGCAATTCACTATAAAATTTCAAGCCGCAAACAGGAAACAGTGTCATTTCAAAGGCCATCATATTATTATCTCTGTCGCCAAGATGATGTTCGGCGATGTGGTAGGGCATGATCGGATTGATATAGGAAAATTCCATCTGGCGATTGCCGTAAATTACCGATTCAGAGCCGGCAAAGCAAAGCCAATTGGAGGCTCTGAACTCAAGCCGATGCGCGGCGAGATATTTGTTGCCAATATTGCTAGTGAGTTTGCCGTGAAGGCTGGTGAAATAAAAACGGTTGAATTGTGCGCGAATTTTAAGCAAATCGAAAGGCGGATTAAAGCGTGACAGCAGCAGGCTGCCGCCAAAGCCCGGTCCCCACTGCGCCTGATCGCGTCCAAATTCAAAATCAAACCAGGGCATCTGCCAAATAAAATAAGCGATGGCGTCATCTCGGAAGGCATTTTCACCGGAAGTAACAACAGGCAAGCCAAATTGCGGATTAAAATTTTCCTGCTTAATTCCTTCACCTCGGACGAGCGTATTTTTAAAGTGCAGGTAAAAGGCTAAACCATGGCTGAGATTTCCCCGAATAATTGCTCCGGCAGTGGTGTGGGATATTCTCCGTGTCGAATCGTACCTTTCACCGCGGTAGGTTTCAAACCGTTGAGCAAAATCAAGATCAATCCTGAATTTATTGTCATCTTCGTCCCACTTCAAAAAATGCCGTTCATAAAATTTTTTTTGGATGGGCAAAGAATGTTCAGCCAATTCTTCATGGAATTCGCCTTTAAGCTGGTCCATCAGTTCGAGCTCTGACTTGCTCAGACGCATTTTTTTTTCATTTTTATTTTTCTCTATTTGAACCAATAAACCAGCTAAATCATGCCGCGAAATAGGCTTGGCGCGCAACAGCAAGCTGGGAAAAAAGCCGCGAGCTTCCAGTCTTTCTAAAAAATTATAAGCCCAGTGTGTCAATGGCACGTTGACAGATTGGGCGTGAATATTAGCTATTAAAATAAATAGAATTAGAATGGTAATTAGCTTATATTTTATTAGCTGCAAGGAAAATAGTTCTCCTGAATTTAAAAGCGAAATTAAACGATTTTTCTTCCGTTGGCTAAAATTTTGTTGGCAAATGGAAGGCAGACATTAACATCTTTGTTTCAATTGGATGAGGTTCAATTCTACCATCAACATTTTTGCCGATTTTCATCTATCTGCCTAACATAACAGGCTTTGAGAAATTTTTCAAGGACTAGCTGGCCCATGAAGAGCTGCCACCAATAATCGCCTTTTTCATTTAAGCGATACATGGCGTTATCGTCTCTATCTTATCTATTAATCCAGAATCTTATCAATAGTTATTTTGTCATGTCAAAAAATTATTGAATTAGGAGCGCTGCAGTTTCAATAATAAAATGGTTAAAATAGTTTGATGTTAGGCTTTAATATAGCAAATAAAACCAAAATATCAAGATTATTTTTTACCCATTTCTAATGCTGCAAATTGAAAATTTTTCTGCTTCACCATATCGATAATAGGTCCTAAAATATTGACCGTACGCTGGCTATTTTTGTGTCCGTCATGAAAGACGATAAGGTCGCCGCCGCGGATTTGGCTGTCAATCAAGTGGTAAATCTGCTCATCGGAAAAACTAAGGTCAAAATCATAGCTCATTATGTTCCACATGACAATTTGCAGGTTTAGTTGACGACAGGCTCTGAAAAAATTGCCGGCAGCTTTTCCGTAAGGTGGTCGAACATACTTGATACGCTCGCCCAACAGGTCTTGCAGTACGTTTTTGCTCAATGCCAGTTGATCAAAGATAGTTGCTGCTGATTGAAAAATTAGCGGAAGGTGAAGGTAGCTATGTAATCCAATGGTGTGTCCTTTTTCTCTAATGGATTTTATTAGCTCGGGCTGGCGCTTGGCTTTTTCTCCGAGCACAAAAAAGCTGGCTTGCGCCTGGTGACGCTGAAGCAGCTTTAACATTTGTGGCGTGACAATCTCATCAGGTCCATCATCGAAGGTAAAAAAAACTTTATTGGGGCAGAGTGGCACATGCCAGATTGCAGAAGGGAGAAGCATTTGCAAAATATTTGGCAAGCGTTTAATTCTCATCGACCTTTCCAGCTAAAGGCGCCGACGATGCCTGCGAAACCGACATAAAGAATATAGGGCAGTTGAAATAGTTCAGCGACAAAAAAATATTTCCGCAAATCTGGTCTCGCAATGAGTGAAGTTCCTTTTAAAATTAGTAAACCATCGACCACCAGCTTGAGCGATAAGGCAAAAAGTGGATAGGGGAAAGAAGATGGAAACCATAGCGCAAGTGGCAAAGAGATAAAGAGTAAAAGATAGAATAGATACACTGAAAGCAAAAATAAGACCAGCGAAAATTTTTTATAAACTGCTCCTTTGGAGGCCCAACGAATTCTTTGATTGAGAAAATTGGGCAATGACGACACAGGTTTTGTTTTGACAAAAGTGTGGGGATGGATGGCAGCCGCAATTTTCCAGTGGGTTTTTTTAGCCATATTTTGCAGCAGTAGATCATCATCGCCGCTAACAATGTGATTTTCATGTTGGTATCCATCGGCATCCAAAAATGCTCTCTTGCGGAAAGCTAAATTAGCGCCATTGGCGATAATGGGATCGCCGGCGCCAATGCTGCCCATGCCGGCAGTTGTTAGTCCCACAAATTCCAGCGATTGAATTTTATGAAAAAGTGTCTGTTCATCTGCTTTGTCAAACAGCACGTAACCAGCCACCATGCCGGTGTCCTCAGAAAAATTATCGAGCATAGCGGCGATCCAGTTGGGTCCGACGCGACAGTCGGCATCGGTTGTCATAATGATTTCGCTGTCAGTCGCATCTAATCCGGCTTGTAGTGCTCGCTTCTTGGGCGAAATTCCGGCAGGGCATTTATCCAGATGGACTAATTGAATAAAGTCATGTTTGACGAAATATTCTCTCACGATACTGGCAGTCTTATCCGATGAATCATCGTCGATGACAATTATTTGAAACTTGTCTGTTGGAAACTGCTGGGCGATTAATGAATCCAAACAGGCGCTAATATTTTTTTCTTCATTTCGGGCAGGGACCAAAACCGTCACTGAATAAATTTTTCCATGGTTTTTTGGTCTGAGCTTGAACAGTCCACTGATAAAAAATGAAATTTTTGCAGCATAAATTAAGGACAAAAAAGTAAAGAGAAAAACGATAAAATTAAACATCGAATTTTTGATGCT
>CAZNDR010000188.1:0-7934 GCA_964571835.1 uncultured Cytophagia bacterium
TAGTAATTGGTTTTTGCTTATTCATGGAGACACCTTTGGGTTGATAGTAATCGGTTCGATTTATTGGACATAACGAAGATAATTATAAATAGAGATAAATGAAAATCCTTTTATCAGTTTATGAAAATCGCTCAATTTAGGTAGAATTTAAAAAAAAGATTGCAATAAAGCTTTTATACTTTTATATTGATATTGCTAATTTGCTAAATAAATTTAGAATCCGATCGGACAAGAGGTCTTTATGCTGCAAACTACCAAAACGATAACGATATCCATCTCATTCCTTTTCATATTTTTGCTGACCTCGATAAGCATTGCCCAGGAGGTGACGTTAATCAATCAAGAATTCTGGCGCCTTTCGGGCGGCAAAGGAGAATGGCAACTTGATCCCATCACAGGTGAAAAGTGCCTTACAGTAACTGGTTTTGGTAAAGAAGACGATGCTAATTATTGGACCATGCCGTATACTTTTTTGCCCAATCAAACCTATCGTATCTCTTGCCTGGTGCGAACGTCGCCAGGCGTAACTGGCGCCAACATACTTATCGGATCGAGTTTAGCCAATCGGGATGTCTGGGTATCGCAGAGCTGGGAGCAGAAAGAATTTATCTTCCAAACACCGGTCAAGACAAATGACGCCTATCTCCGATTTGGGCAATGGTGCGTAAATGGCACAGTTTGGTTTCGAGATATTCAGGTGACCGAAGTTCAGCCGGTATATCAAAAAAGGCTTAACTACACACTGGGCGCGGGGGAGATTTTTGAAAAAGGAATTTATCGCGCTTCAACTAATTTCCGAGGTGTCGAATCCAATTCATCGCGTTATTTGCAGGAACACCAAAGCTGGTTCAATACGAACCGTTTTGTTATGAGCAGCGGCAACTATATCATCTTTGTCCATCGAGTCAATGAAAAAGATCAATTAGGCGGCGAAGTGAAGGTAAATATCGGATATCACGTGATGGGAACGTGTCGTATTGAAGCAAGTCAGGATAACAAAGAGTGGCAGTCCGTTGGATCATTGGACGCAAAAGGCGAAAAAAGTTATTTGCTGCCATCCACTCTTTTTCCAGCTGAGGTGCTTTTTATTCGGTTGAGAGCAGAGGGAATCGCGGCAAATTTTCAAATTTATCAATATGAGTATCAGGCTCGGATTCCAGCCACAATCCCCAATTTCGCCGGCAGCACTCAATGGGTCGATGTGCTGAAGAGTTCTGATCAGTTAGCGATTCGTTTAGAATCGCTTGGCGCTACAGGTACAGGCGATGCAGCTCCTGCAATTATTCGTGTAGAAAATAGGTCAAGTCAGGCGCAGACGTTGGATGTCCAAATCGAAAGCGAACGTAGGACTGAAAAAAAGGCAGTAACTGTAGCAGCAAAGTCATCACAGATTGTTCAGCTACCAATTGACGATTCAGCTATTCCGGCGGAGAGAAAAACCGTCACTGTGAGACAGCGCGGCGCCCGTGAAATCGCTTTTAAAGCCAGCTCAACGTGGCAACTGCCCTACCTTCAACGAGCAGATTACGGACAGCTATTAAATGAAGATCAAACGGCTGTGCTGTGGTGGACTGATGGGATGCGCAAAATCAGTCAGGATCGCCTAGCTCCTGCTGCTCCGTTATCACCAGCCATTTCTCTTTGTTCTGCAAAAAATGAATACGAACCAGTCCAATTGGTAATCAGACCTCGACAAAATTTGACAAAGGTAACTGTGAAGCTCAACCCGCTGCGCCATGCCACGAGCGGGCTGTTACCAACAGACATCCTGATGGTTGATTATGTTTTTGTTCAACATCCCACGGATGCTTTTGGACAGATGGGATGGTGGCCCGATCCGCTACCGCCAATTCCGAACGCTTTTTCCATTCCTGCAGGGAAAAACCAACCGCTGTGGATTTTAGTGCATGTGCCGGCCGAGGCGCGAGCTGGGGATTATCAGGGTTCGATCAGCGTGAGTGCTGGCAATTGGCAAAAAATAATACCCATTAAGATGCATGTTTGGAATTTCACCTTGCCAAAACAGAATCACCTGCAATCGTCATGTGGATTCGATCCGGCATTGGTGGCTCGTTATCATCGTGTTGCCGAAGGTGAAAATCTCAATTCGTTGCTGGAAAAATATTTTAAAAGCTTTTTGAACATCGTATCACGCCCTATGATCCATTTGTCACTCATAGGATTGTAGAGCACTTTGACAAGAATAATCTGACTGCAAAATTGGATTTCTCGAACTTTGATGAGGGCATTAATCGCAATTTTGCACAATATGGATTTACCAGCTTTCGCTTGGATGTCAAAGGACTCGGCTCAGGCACTTTTCATTCGCGACAGCGAGGAGAGATCGTCGGGCTGCAGCAAGGAAGTCAACAATATAGCCGATTGATGTCTAATTATTTGGGTCAACTCCAACAGCACTTTGAACAGTTGGGCGTATTGGACAAGGCATACATTTATTGGTTTGACGAGCCAACTGAAAAAGATTATCAGTTCGTCGGAGAGACTATGGATTTCATTCATCAATGCGCGCCAAAACTCACACGGATGCTTACTGAACAACCGGTCGAGCCCTTATATGGTTTGGTAGATTTATGGTGCCCTTTGACATCGGAATATGATCATATAATCGCCGAACAACGCCGCGCCGCAGGTGACCGCTTTTGGTGGTACATCTGTACCACTCCCAAAGAGCCTTATTGCACCTTGTTCATAGATCATTATGCGGTGGAACTGAGAACCTGGATTTGGCAAACCTGGAAGTATAAAATCGAAGGTATCTTAATCTGGCAGACGAATTACTGGACCAGCGATCCTGTCTATCCTCGACCCAAAAAACAAAATCCCTTTGAAGACCCGATGAGTTATCTCTCCGGTTATAATGCCAAAATTGGCGAGGTGAGTCATTGGGGCAATGGCGATGGCCGCTTCATCTATCCGCCAAAAGTCACGTTGTCCAGTCGCGCTCGCTGCGACGAGGGGCCTGTGAGCTCAATACGTTGGGAAATCCTCCGCGAAGGAATGGAGGATTATGAGTATTTTTGGTTGCTGAACAATCTCATCAATAGCACTTCAATTCAAAAAACAACTGCTCCGTTGATAGAAAAAGCGAAGCAATTATTGATTGTTCCAGATAAGGTGACCAGCTCTCTGACCAATTTTGCCAAGTCTCCAGAGCCCATCTTTGAACACCGCACAAAAATAGCTGAAATGATCGAGCAATTGCAAAGAGTTAATGAAAATGTCGGGAAAGAGGAAAAATAAAATCCTCAATAATGAGCTTTTTCAATAAACAGTTCCTATAGACCGACGTAAATTTTTGTACTTTAATTGAAGCTACCACATTAGCATGAGCTTCTTGCTTTGTACAAAATTTTGTCCTGACTTGGCTAAAGGATCACGAGCCTCCAGCCGATACAGATACACCCCGCTTGCCAATCCCCTGACATCGCAATTCAATTGGCTAATTCCGGACGCTCGTTGTTCCCCAGCCAGCGCGGAGACTTTTTAACATTTGAAATCAGTAAATTTTAAAATTGATCAGCACTGTTAAAAGCTTATTTTTGTATTTTTAGGGCCTTAGTAGCTTTTGAATTTAATTTCAGATTAACCTTATTACCTTGTCTGGGTTGAATAAGGTAATAAGGTTTGAGAAGTTTTTTTATCTCGGGCTACTAAGGTTGAAGCAAAATAAAATAAGGCTTTGATGATGCAATTATTTTAGCTGTGGTGAACAAGTACAAATTGGATCAGTTCAGCTATTTAACGTATCAAAATCAATTTCTTTACATCAACAAACTTATCCGCTTCCAACCGATACAAATACACCCCGCTTGCAAATCCGCTGGCGTCCCATTTGAATTTGTGAATTCCAACCGACCTCTGTTCTGCAATCAGCACTGTGACTTCTTCTCTTTTAAAATCAGTAAATTTTAAGAATGATCTGCACGTTTAAGACCTTATTTTAGTCTCTTTTTAACCTGAGTAGCTTTTGAATTCATGTTAAAATTAACCTTATTACCTTATTGGCATTGAATAAGGTAATAAGGTCTGAGAAATTCTTTTATCTCTGACTATTAAGGTTGAAGTCAAAGCATCTAATATTTTGATGATACAACTATTCTTTATAGGGTGAACTTTTAGAAACGTGATTGGCTACGTAACTCACCGCATCAAAATCAGTTTCTTTGTTTGAATAAATTCCCCGGCTTCCACCCGATACAGGTACACCCCACTCGCCAGTCCCCTGGCATCCCAACTTATTCGATGAATTCCCGCTTCCCGTTTTTCCGCAACAAGCGTGGCAACTTCTTCACCCAGCAGGTTATAGACCTTGAGCGTGATGAACGCTGATGTGGGCAGCGCGAATTCGATGGTGGTCGCGGGATTGAAAGGATTAGGATAGTTTTGAGCCAATTTATATGTCAAAGGATAAACGCGGCTTTCGTGTTCGAAGATTATGATCGTTCTATCTACCACAGTCCGTAGCACCAAACCATACTCGCCGACCGCCCAGAGAAAATTTTCCCGATAGGAAAGCGCATGTAGCGGTCCGATTAAATTATCCCTTTGAACTGTCCAGTGCTCGCCGCCGTCCTCGGTTGCCACGATGACTCCGCTTCGAGATTTGTCCGTTCCAACGGCCCAGCCGTGCTGATTGTCGTGAAAATAGATATCGCAAATGAGATAAGGAAAATTAGGTATTTTTTCCCAGGTCGCACCGCCATTGGTGGTCTTGAATAAAATAGCCTGATTGTCTTCATCATTCAGATAGCCGCCAGCAATGAAGCCTTTATTTTCGTCAGCAAAAAAAACTTTGTTCAATGGAAGATAGGTTATTTTTGTCATCTTTTCCCATTGAAGGCTATCTGTGCATTTTACAAGCAAACCATTATCTCCGACCGCCCAGCCGGTGCTATTATTGGTGAAATATAAAGAATTGAGAGTCAATTGAATTTCATTTTGATCGGGATATTTCCACACCAGCTCCCAGTTCTCGCCCTGATCTCTTGTCATGATGATTCCTGCGCCAGGCTGATAATCATTTTCTAAATAACGCCCGGCAACCCAGCCAGTTTTTTCATTCACAAAGAAAAAATCACTGCTGCAAAAAGGATAGCTGTCCAGCCAACTTTTTCCAGCGTCCTCAGTTTTTAAAATGGAAAAAACACTTGCTCCGAAATTTACTACAGAAATAGATGCAAATCCGATCCGATCATTCACAAACAAACATGTTTGCACATTAGATGCACTCAGAGTTACCTCCCAGCTCTTTCCTCCATCGTAGGTAACTAAAATATTTCCGTTTGTAAAATGACACATATCCAAACCGCCACAAGCAAATCCAAGATCTTTATCAATCAAATAGACGTCACGGAACGGATAGGACAGCAACTGACTTTCCCAATTATTGCCGGAATCAATGCTACGAAAAATGGATCCACCATAAGGATATCCACCGATCAAAAATCCCATCTGCGAATTGCTGAAATAGACTTTACTCACTCCCCAATTGATGAAAAATTTATTCTCCCAAGTAATGCCACCATTTGTGCTTTTTTTTAGCGTAAGACCGCAACCCCAATATCCTACTCCGCCTTCTGATACAACTGCATAAATAGTATCCTGATTTAGCACCTGATACGAGCTAACCGATAAAGAAGCGATGAGTGGAGTGGCCGGCCAAGTCTCGAACGCATCATCGGTTTTGTAAAGATTCGACCAACTACTGAAAAATCCAGTCGAATCATCAATGAACTGTAAATCAACTATTGATTGTAGGTTGGGATTTATCTTTTCAGTCCAGCTTTTTCCACCGTTCTCGGTTTTTAAAATCAAGGCAGAGGAATTGCCGCTGACATCCGAACAAGAACCTGCAACAAATCCAGTATCGCTGTTGACAAAGCAAACGGAATTAAAATATCTGTTTTGAGTATTCGGAGAAATATTTACCCAGCTTACACCGCCATCCGACGTTTTTAAAATGTTAGCGTTAGTAACCACAACGTACACAGTGGTGTCATCCACTACGAAAATCGATTTCCCCCAATTATTCGTCATCTCCGGGATTTCTTTCTGGATTTGCCAACTGTGCCCGCCATCGGTTGTCTTAAAAATTACTGCTTTATCAATTGTCCAATCATCTGCCGCTGCCCAGCCGATTGAATCATTGATAAAATCAATGAGGCGTATGTTCCAATTTCCAACCTGCGGCAGGGAGCGCCAGTTTTGTCCTCCATCTTCTGTCTTGAGCATGACGCCTTCTTCGCCAGCGATCCAGCCAACATTCTCGTTGACAAAATCGCTGGCATTCAAGCTGCCTTGAATACCCTCGTTGAGAATTTGCCATTGCCCGTCCAGTGTGCCGGCCAGAACGAAACAGGGCAGCAAAAACATTGTGAAGCGATACATACTGTTTCTCCTATTTTAAGACAATCATCTTTTTTATGTCGGAAAACCCTTTATCTGTGCTTAGCCGATAAAAATAAACACCGCTGGGAAAATCCGAAGCATCCCATTCCACTGTGTAATTCCCTGCTGGCTGTTTTTCAGAGACCACCGTCACAACTTTTTGTCCGAGCAGATTGTAAATACTCAATTCTACTTGACAAACGGCTGAAAGTCGATGACTCGCCGTCTTTTCGGCGAGCAAATAGCGAATGGTTGTTGTCGAATTAAACGGATTGGAGTAATTCTGAAATAATTGAAAATTCCGGACCGAAGAAACAGCTTTCGCAACCAAAGTGATAAAACGGAACGAATCACCGCCATCTTCAAAAACATTTCGATCTACCCGATGCTTCCAGGTCAGCTTAACTTCGGATTCATTCACTTCTACCAGCACATAGCCATTCGCCTGCTCGTGAAACAAGCACACCGGCGTCCATCTGCCGTTATCGCCATTATATTCCGAATCCGAATGCAAAGCGCTGCCGGTGCCCACAATCACCTGGTGGACATCATTGTCCGGATTGCCGTCGCTGTCGTCGATAACCGCATGGTCGTAAAAATGGTCGTGCCCGCAGAAATAAATGTTGACGCCCGCAGAAATCAGGCTCTCCCAAAAACTATTTCGTTCATCTGGATAGGCAGCCATACAATTCGAGTGCAACAGCTTGAACGCCGGCTCATGCGCCGCGACAAAAACAACCGGCTTTTTGTTCGCTGCCAATTGTTCATCCAGCCAGGCTTGATTGATGCGATGCGATTCCACATACTGATCCAGTGAAATAAAGCACAGATTGCCCCATTCAAACGAATAGGTGATATTCAATTCATCCGCCGGGCCGTTTTGGGGAAGCGCATAATTGCCGGTGAACAGGGAATCCCAGGCTTCGCGGCTGAAATCATTATTGCCGCGGCAGGCAAAGACAGCGATGTTGTGAATCGCCAGTGAATCCAGAACGCAACGCCAATCTTTTAATACTGAATCCAACTCGGCGAATTCGCCAAAACTGCTAATCACCAGATCGCCCAAGAAAAAGACAAAAGCCACCTGTTCGGTTAGCGCAGCCCGGCTGATTTCAAATAAGATCGTTTCTTCTGGTTGGTTAAATTATTTTTTTGAGATTTACTGCCGATTTCGATTTTGGTAATCAAGGCTGTCCTCGTCTGAACGTTCATCGTGTGACAATTTGGCTGGCTAATAATAAGCATTAATTGAAAAAAATGCAATAAAAAACCCGGGCATTTGTTAATGCTCAGGTTAAAATGAACAGTTGCAGTTATGTTCACAATAGGATTAAAAAGCAGGAAAAAAGGACAGACTATTTTACTAACAGCAATTTTTGAGTATAAATATTTTTATCAGTTTTTAAACAGCAGAAATACAAACCACTGGCAGTAATTTGTCCCGTATTATTTTTGCCATCCCAGATAAAAGTATGTGATCCTTCTGGCAAAGATTTACTCACCACATTTTTTATGTGCTGTCCCAT
>CAZNDR010000189.1:0-7917 GCA_964571835.1 uncultured Cytophagia bacterium
AGCTTGGTCGGCGAATTACGGTACTTTTTAACGCTACTGTCCAGTTCCATCTGAGGCAAAACAATTTCCATCAACCGAAAATCCCTTGCTTATTTCTTAAAGTTTTTTATCTTGCAATTAATCTCTTAACCGATTTTAATTTATATTAAGCAAGAAGGTCGCCACCTCAGAGGTGGCGACTCTCTTCTAATCAAGACATGTTAATTTTGAGAAGGCACCAAAATGAAGCAAAAATATCCCTGGCTATTTTACCTCCTCATTGCTCTTTTTTATCCAATGATAATGAAGGGACAGAACACTCAATGCATGACGCAGAGCACCAGCGAAGTCGGGCCTATTTACCTCCAGCGCTCGCTTGATCCGCACGGGCGAATCGCCTTCTGGCTGGAATCTTCGCTTAATCGAGTGTATCCGAATTCTCTGGCTGGTGAATTGAGGACGCTGCAGCTTCTGTCGCCGCGTAATGCGCGGTTATCGTTTCAAGCATGTTACCGAAATGAAAGCACACGCGCGTTGTCGGTGGCATGTTCGGTCGAGACGCCGGCAGGTATCGAGGCAAAAGTTCGCCGCGTGGGTTATGTGCCAATGAGTAATGTTACGGCGTTTGTCCCACTATCTGAGCTCGATGGTTTGGGGCACGTTCCGGGACTCGTCCCTGATCCGTTATTTCCAGAATCCAGCGCTCAAACTGGTCCGTGGGGCACACAATCGTTTTGGATTTCGTTGCGCATTGATAAAATTATCGAGCCAGGCGTTTATCACATTTTAGTGAAAATGAAAGCCAATGATCTGGAAAATTCCATCGATCTTTCTGCTGAATTAAAAGTCGCTTCGTTGGTTTTGCAGCTGCGACAGAATTTTCCGGTGACGCACTGGTGGAACGCGGATGCCATTTACGATTGGTACCAGATTGAACCTTTTGGTGAAGAATGGTTCAATTTTGCCGAATCCTATCTGCGCAATATGACCGACCATGGCTGCAATGTGATTTTTGTGCCGCTATTTTTCCATCGTCGCGAAGTGGTGCCGAGACCGGCGCAGCTCTTGTTGGTGTACCAAAAACAGAAAGGGATTTACTCGTTTGATTGGCGCCGGGTGCAGCGGTTCGTCGAATTGGCAAAAAAATGTGGCTTCACCGAATTTGAATGGCCGCATTTTTGGCAAATGCTTATTCTGCCTGATGGGTACACGTTAGCTGCCCATGAGCCCCAACGCATCTATTATGAAAATGACGGTCGCCGAGAATTATTATTCCCGGCTGATTCCCCGGCGCTGGCACCGGATTACGTCGCCTTTTTGAAGCAATTTCTGCCAGCCTTCAAAGTTTTTCTCAGCCAAGAAAATCTATTGAACATCTCTTGCTTTCACGTTTCTGACGAGCCGGGGAAAACAGAAAAAGATATCGATAATTTTAAAGCAACACGAGCTTTGCTGCACGAGTTAGCGCCGTGGACCGACGGCCGGGTAATGGATGCCCTGAGCGATATCCGATACGGCAAAATGAAGCTCATTGATTTTCCCATTCCCCTGGCGGATGCTGCCAGCCAGTATATTGCGGCTGGCATTCCGCATTGGGTGTACTATTGCTGCAGCCCACGGGGAATTTATTTGAATCGATTTTTCGATACCCCATTGCCCAAAATCCGCCTATCAGGCTGGCTATTTTACCACTTACGTGCACTGGGCTTTTTGCATTGGGGTTATAATTTTTGGTATGAGATGAATCTGGGCTGGAATCCCCATCCGCAAACCCTGATTGACCCTTTTACCGATGGCGCCGTCAGATTTTCTTACGGCGGTGAGGGCGAGCCTTACGGCGATGCTTTTGTCGTTTATCCCGGCGACAACGGCCCTCTAGATTCCATTCGCTGGGAAGTGTTCGCCGAATCGCTGCAGGATTATGCGCTGCTACAAACAGCCGGTATTTCACCAGACGATCCGCTGCTGGCGCCACTAAAAGATTATGGCAATTTCCCCAAGTCCGAATCGTGGATTAATCAGGCGATTGAGCAAATTTTGAAAGCCCAATAATCGTGGCATGGCTAAAACCACAAAAAGGAACTCGGCTATCAATTTCATGGGAATTCATATTATACTCATTAAGGTTTAGTTTTTTATGTGACCATGAAAAATGCGAGTGAAATCACTTTATGGATTTCACTCCTCGCAGTGCACGAGGCGCTGTGTTCCACTTATTGTATCTAATCTATCTGAAAGAAAAAAGGTTGGTCTAATACTTAAAAAGTACAGCATAGCGGCAAAAAAGTCGTCGTGTTTGCTAAGAAAGAACAGCCGCGGGTGGTTGCCCATTTCGTGACGATATTATTTTTTGTTCAATTTATTAATTCTCTTTTCTGCTTCTTTGGCTTTTTTATCCTGCGAAAATTTATCTAACACAATTTGATAATATTGTTTAGCTTTTTCATAATCGTTCAATTTGTCTTCGCACAACGCGCCGGCTTTTAAAAGCAAATCTGGGGCTTTTTCATAGGTTGGATAAATTTCAGAAATTTTGCCATAATACTCGGCTGCTTTGCCATAATCTCTCAAATCGTTTTCATAAATCTTGGCGGCTTCTTCCAAAGCTACCACTCCCTGGGGGCTCGACCGATATTTGTCGATGAATTCGTTATAGACCAGAATGGCATTATCGAATTTCTTTAATTTCTTGGCATCAATTTCTCCAATTGCCAGCAATGCTTCAATGGCATGCTTATCCTGAGGGTAAGTATCAACCAATTGGCGATAAGCCAGCATGGCGGCTTCATAATTTTTTAATTTATTGGCATTAATATCACCAATCAAGAGCAAGGAAGGCGCGGCATATTCGCTCTGTGGGAATGTCGCCACGATCTTTTCACTGATTAAAATGGCGGTATCATGTTTTTTTAATTCATCACAATAAAGTTTGGCTTGATTAAATAAAGCCAGCGGCAAAGAAGCGCTATGAGGAAAGGCAGTCTCGAATTTTAAGTAGCTAAAGGTAGCTTCCCATTTATCACCTTTCTTAACATATAAATCAGCGATCCACAATAGCACCTGTTCTGTGCGCGAATCATTGGGAAAATATTTGATAAAACCTCTGCCTTCTTGGATAGTCCACTGGTAAAGTTTTGGCGAATCCAGTGTCAGCAGCAGGTCGAGATATTGATAATAGCGGTCAGCCTTGGAGATGCCGGTTAGATTTTTATTCATTGCTGCGATTAATTTTTCTTGATTATTTTTATACAGCTTTTCTTTCATGACGATTTGCTGATTGATTTCGATGCATTGCTGCAGCTTCACAAAATTGGGAAACAGATAAATTATTTTCAAGAATGCCGCCAAAACTTGATCAGCCTCTTTTTGTTCCTCATAAACTTTGCCCATGAGGAAGATTGCCTCAGCAACTCCAGCGCTATCGGGAAAACTGTCGATGTAATTGGTGAGCTCATCAATTAAAAAATGGTGAAGCTTTTTTTCATGCTGATTATAGGTCTGCTGCAAAAAAAGCAAAGTATTGCTCGCATTGGATTGAGCAATAGCCGGGATTGAATTGGTCAAAAAGATTAACACTAAAAGGTTGATCAAAAATTTAAATTGCAATTTCATGACTGATCGTCCTCCTCAAAAAATTATTAGCTATTTTCATTATCAATCAAGATTATTAGCAACTCAACAGATCGGCAAACGCTGATGTTCCGTTAGTCTCAACGGTGTGTTGTTTCAGGATAGTTCATTTCAAAGCCATAAAAAATCGGCAAATTTTTTCTTGACCATTTCAGGCCAAAACTTCAATTCCCTGGAGCTGACAAAAGGCGCGCAATTGTTTGGCATAATTGCCATAAATCATACACAGGTGAAGCCCCTTTAGTTCTGTTACCTTATCCAACTCATTAATAGTAGCGAGCATGTTGGTGCGACATCCACCAGTTGGTGGTGTTGTTGGGCAATCCACGATTTGCCCTGAATAAATCAGCATCTGCGGCTTATCCTCCGGCTTTTTGGGGGACAAAAATTTAGCGATGGTAATCTCCTGTCCCTGTTTGAATAAAATTCGGGGAACTGCTCCCCAGCCAGCTTCAGCGTGACTTCTGATTATCATCGGTTCAGCGAGTTCACCAAAACCGGCCATTTTTGAAGCGGAAGTGCAATGAGCGCCAAAATAAAGATTTCTTTCGGTATCAGCCGAGGGATTATGTTGAAAAGCCGGCCTATCGAATAACTGTTGCTGCAGCATCATGGTCAACGTCGCATCAAGATCGGATTCACAGCCCATAGCCATACCTTCATCGCGCAGACTCATATAGCCCAGGCAGGGCGGGACATGCTGATGAGGCTTTTTCAGACCGGGCAAGCAATTCATCATGAGCGCGTCTCCTTTTTGTGAAGTTAAAATTTCCTTCAAAACAAAATAGGTCTTTGCTGCTTCAACAATATCTGTTTCAGTTGGCTCGACAATTTCTTTGGCCTGCTTGAGATACGTGTTTGCCAGCGTTTTCACTTCGTCAGTCAATTTGGTTTTGTTGAAATGCTCATAAAAAAGCTGATGCGGAACTGTCCTCACCTGAGTGTCGACATGCGGAACGTAAGCTTCCAACAGTTCACTGCCGTCGATATTTACTATTCGGGCGTCCTTCATCCAGCGAGCCACTTTTATCATCTTCAAACCATCAACGACCGCGTCAAGATTGTCCGCTGAGTTGATCAGATAGACGCCAGCCTTTAGATAGATTTCCCGGATTGTTGGCAAAAGCAATATACCCAGGGTCGCTAAAATGAGGCTGGGAATCTTTGTTTCCTCAATAATACGGATGACCTGGCTCCAGTGACCTTTTTTAAACGGAATCAGCAGCAGCCCATCTGGTTGGCTCTGTTTTATTTGGTCGATGAAAAGTGAGGTATCTTCTGCCGTATTTAGCGGTGAGTTGTTCATCTCGATATTGATTTTGAGCTTGCTGGCTATTTCATTTAGCTTGGTAACATATTGCCTCTGTCTCCCTTCGGCATCAAAACTGGAACCGGGCCAACTGTAATAACCTTCAGTTTCCAAGATTGAAGTAGCTGGATAAATAAATGCGCCTCTGATGTGCGCTATTTTTTTCTGCCGAGCAGGCACTGCGGCAAATTGATTTTTCGCCAACAAACTATTTGTCGCCAGCGAAGCAGAGGCTGTCATCACGCCCATAGCTTTTAAAAAATCACGCCGCGGTAAGCTGCCACAGCCAAGGGAGGTAGTTTTGTGTGAATGCATTTTGTATCTCCTTTAGGGCATACCGACTTTTACTACCCACGCCTCATATTTTTTTATTAATTCGGAAACTTTTTCAGGCATCTGTTCCGCCAGATTATTCATTTCAAAACGATCTTTTTCCAAATCGTACAACTCCCAGGGATCATTTTTGCTGATGGAAATCAATTTCCACTTCCCGCTGCGCACAGCCCGATGTTTTTCAGGCGCAATCTGCCAAAACAAACTTTCGTGCCCGCTGCGTTTTGTGCCTTGAAAAATAGGAAACAGGCTTTTCCCTTCCAATGGCAAAACAGTTTTGCCATTAAATTCCTTGGGATAAGCGGCGCCGGCAATATCGAGGCATGTCGCCATGATGTCCAGAATATGACCGACTTGATCGGTAATTTTGCCTTTGCTTTTGATAACTGCGGGCCAATGAGCGATAAAAGGTGTACAAATACCACCTTCGAAATCTGAGGCTTTGTATTTGCGGAAGGGCGTATTGCTGGCGTTTGCCCAGGGTGCTTCCACACCTCGATATGATTCGACCGGGCCTGGCAAAATAGTAGGCGTGCTGTTGGGATTCTCAGAACAGCCGCCATTATCAGACAAAAATAAAATCAACGTATTTTCCATTTTTCCCAGCTCTTTGAGTTTTGCCAACACTCGGCCAATATTCTGATCCAGACGATCGATCATCGCCGCATAAACGGCCATTTTCAAATCCCACTCGTCTTTGTTTTCTACTTTGGCCCAACTGGTGACCTGGTCATCGCGAGCAGGCAGTACTAAATTTTGATCAAACAAGCCCAATTTTTTGATTCGTTCCCATCGTTCTTCACGCAGCTTATCCCAGCCAATTAAATATTTACCTCGGTATTTTTGAATATCCTCGGGCAAGGCATGCAAGGGATAATGCGGCGCCGTGTAAGCCAGATAAAGAAACAAGGGTCTATTATCCTGGCCATATTGATCAAGGTACTGTAGAGCGTAATCCGTAAAAACGTTGGTGGTATAAAAGTTGGGATCTTCTGGCGCATAAGGCTGATATTCTTTGTCATCAATGGCCCAGCGTCGCGGGTACCGTTTTCGGCCGGGTTCGGGCTCACCGGGCCTTCGTGGCCCCGGATTAAAATAATTACAGGCGCCGTCACATAAACCAAAATGGCGGTCAAAACCTCGCTGAAAAGGCGTCTGCTGGGCATGCCATTTTCCAGTCATCAATGTCCGATAGCCGGCTGCCCGGAGAACCTCTCCCAACGTAACGCAATTCTCATAAACGACGGGCGAATTTTTATAAACGCCCACCTGCTGTGAATAGAGGCCGGTTAGCAGCGAAGCCCGGGTGGGCACGCAGATGCCGTTGTTGTAAAATTGGCTAAAGCGCAGACCATTTTGTGCCAACCTATCGATATTTGGCGTTTCAATTTCGCCGCCATAGCAGCCGAGATCGGAAAATCCCATGTCATCAGCCATTATGAGCACGATGTTGGGACGAGTTGGTTTGGCAGATAGCTTGCGTGATGTTAGCGGCAAAAAATTGCTCAGTGCCGCGGCGGCTGTTGCCTGAACGGCTTGATGGAGAAACTGTCGGCGATTTATCATTTTAGACTGTTTCCTTATTTTACTGGCCAATGAACATGACTACAATTCTCTGATCCAAATATTTCGGTAACTCACCGGGTTACCATGATCCTGCAACTGGATTGGCGCTTTGCCGTGAGCTTTGTACGATGGCAAGCCGCGATATTCGGTATTACCTTTTATCTCCACATTATTTTGAATTAAAACGCCGTTTTGCAGGACGGTCATTCTTGCTGGTGCGATGAGCATGCCATCTTTATTGAATCGCGGTGCGATGTAAATGACATCGTACGACTGCCATTCGCCTGGCCGACGACAAACATTCACCAGTGGAATGTGCTGCTTGTAGATACTGCCGCATTGACCATTCGAATAAGTTACATTATCATAAGAATCCAACACCTGAAGCTCATAGCGATTTTGGAGAAAAATGCCGCTATTGCCGCGTCCCTGGTCTTTGCCCTTCACTTCAGCGGGACATCTGAATTCAATGTGTAACTGACAATCGCCAAATTCCTGCTTGGTAAAAATCGCACCAGCTTTTTGAACTACCGTCATAGCGCCATCTGCTACTAACCATTTTGGCGTTTCCCCTTTGCTGTCGACCCATTGAGATAAGTTAGTTCCATCGAACAGCACGATGGCGTCTGACGGTGGTTTTGTCCCTTCGCCCGGCGTGACAATGGGCGGAACTGGCTCCCAGACCTCTGTTAATTTGGGAGCTGGCAGCTCTGGCTCATTCTGGGCAAAGCACATCATTGAAAAAAGAACAAAACTTGATAAGCACATTGTGATGGCAAAAATTTGCTTCCGAGATGACATAAAAATTCCTCCGCATTAAATTTGAAAATAATAATATGAATGACCAGTCAAGAAGCTGATTGGGCTAAAGCCCACGTGATTTCGGATTTCATAGGTTTCTCCGCCATAAATGGCGGAGCTATTCATGAAAAGTGAATAGCTCCGTTCATTAGAACGGAGATCTTTTCATTTCGCCACCAATTCTTTGGGCTTTAGCCCTTCCTTTCATTTGGTTTTTTTCAACTGGTCATTCATATTAATAGAATTTAAAGAATTGCAATTAAGCACCAAAGGCACCAAGCATGAAGGAAAAATAACTC